>JBCKWO010000014.1:0-33326 GCA_038922535.1 Methylobacter sp.
AGGTTGGCCATGCTTTTTGTTGCCCAGCCTACATTTGAAAGCTGTAAGGCGGATTCGCGCTACGACTGCATGGATGCAGGAGGTAGAGCACCCAAAGTAGGCGCTTTTAGGCGACGCAGGAGCAGTTGCCGAGCAATCCGCCATGAACGGATCCTTTAACTTGCTCCCCCTGCTCGGATTTTCCAAGCAGTTTTTGTACGATTATTTTTAATGTTGCGTGATAATTGGCAAATTGTTAGCTCGAATCCGCCCTACGGAGCTATGATCAATTCGGCCAGCGCACCCTTATCAAGGGCGCGGGTCAGGCTATGGTCAACCAGCAGGTATTTACCAGGAACTTCGGCGGTAAATTCAATCATGACCGCAGAACCGGGAGCTATGACGGTGGTCTGGACGTTTTTCAGCGGCGGATTCATGATCGCACCATCCAGGTACAAGCTGTCAAAAATAGCGCCGATGATATGAAAATTGGACGCGACATGCGAGCCGACACCGACAAACAAGCGGATTTTTTCACCCACTTTGGCTTTCAAAGCCCGGTCACCGCTGAGCGAGTTGACCCGGCCATTGAATAGGAAATACTCAGGATGTTCAGCCAGCATTTTTTCCTTGCTGAACGCTTGCAGACCTTTGTCGCCGTACTTGCCACTGGTGTAAAAATCGCCCTGCATCACGTAAAACTCGCGATCGACTTTTGCCAAACCCTGTTCCGGTTCCACCAAGATCATACCGTACATGCCGTTGGCGATATGAGTCGGCACATGCGGACTGGCGCAGTGATAAACATAAATGCCCGGATGCATGGCTTTAAAGCGGAAACTTTTTTGTTCGCCCTGCTCAACCTGCATTAACGGTGCGCCGCCACCGGGGCCAACCACCGCATGCAAGTCGATGGAGTGCGCCGAGTGACCGGCGGCGGCATGTTGCCCCGCGGTATGTTCGCTATGGGCTTCACCCGCAGCGCCCGGTTTGCCGTGGTTCAGGTGTATTTCAACCTGGTCGCCCACCCTGGCGCGGATAAACGGCCCCGGCACCTTGCCGTTATAAGTCCAGTATTCGTAGGTCACGCCGGGCATCATTTCAGCAACCCGTTCATCAGTATAAAGATCGACGCTGACCAGCTGTGATTGGGTTCTGTTTAACGGGCCGGGCAAATCGTCGGCACGGCGGCCTATTTCATCCATATCGCTTTGATGAACGCCCGTCGGTTCAGCGGGCATCGGCATTGAATGTTGCATTTGTCCATCGACGGACATCGGCATCGAATGCTGCATTCCTCCCCCTTGGTGTTCGACCATTTCACTGGCAGGCATCGTTTTATGTTTTGCTTGCTCTGCGGCCTGCTCTGCCATGTATTTTTCAAGCTTCACTTTGTCTGCTGCTTCATCAGAGCAGCCGGTAGCCAAGCTGCCTAACGCTATTGTCAGTAATAGCAAACTGGATGTTTTGTTCATGATTTTACCTTTTGAGTTTTACTGAGGTCGGTCACGATTTGCTCTTTAACAGAGCTGGGTGAGGCATATTGCCCCGTTCGAAATAATTAGACTTAGCATCGTAAAAACGTTAGTGCGGGGTTGCAAGCCCTGTCCCGCTTGAGGGATTACTAAACGTGGCGGGAAAGGCGCGCACGGCACACCCTACTCATATAATGGTGTATACCCTTGTACCCCAGGATTCATCAACGCCTGCGCACTACTTGATAAGGACGCGTGACATAGCCAAGCGGCACACTCCAAACATGCACCAACCGGCTGAACGGAAATACCAGGAACAAGGTCTGTCCTAAAAACAGATGCAATTTGAAAACAATGCCGATCTCGCTGATTTGATCCGCCGCGCCGCTACGAAAAGTCACGATGCGTTGCGCCCATTCCGACAGCAGCAGCATGTTGGCGCCGTCATAATGATAAAGTGAAATAGGCAAAGTCAGCAGACCCAGCGCCAGCTGTACGCCAATCAACAGCAGAATGAAAATATCCATGCGGCTGCTGGTGGCGCGAATACGGGCATCGGTCAAACGACGACGTATCAGGATGATAATGCCTTTTAAACACACGCCTCCGAATACGCCACCCGCAACAACGGCCAGGATTTGTTTTGCCGACGTAGACAAACCTAACGCATGATAAACCGCAGGCGGCGTCAGCAGGCCGACGAAATGCCCGACGAACAGCAACAAGATACCGATATGGAATAAATTGCTGCCCAACCTTAATTCGTCGGCGCGCAGAAATTGGCTGGAACCGGTGCGCCAGGTGTATTGATCGCGGTCGTAACGCGCCAGACTGCCGATAAAAAACACGCTGATGGCGACATAGGGGTAATAACCGAATAGTAAGGTATTGAGATAATCCACGATTGACTCCTTCTAAAGAGAACGATTTTGCGATTTTAAAAACTGATCGCGCGGCGTGATGGTAATTGGACTGACAGCAGCGGTTTGGCTTTTACAGGCATCCCCTGCCCCCATAAAACTGACAGCTTCTTCTTCCCAGATTTCATCCATATTGACCAGGGTTTCATCCTCGCCTTCGGTGGCGGCTTGCTGGCGGATTTCGGCTAGTGCTTCGGGTTCGCCTGCAAAACCTGCCAGTGCGTCGAAAATTGCGGCAAACTCGTTACCTCGTTCGGTTAGCCGTGCGCCCAGCAAACTTAACACCGGCATGGCATCATGTAATAGCTGCACCGCTTCGGCCTGTTCCTGTTGTGAGAGAAACTCCAGAAATAACGGAATGTAATCCGGCAATTCATGGCTAGACATTTCAAAGCCGTGCGTTTCGTACATCTGCAACAGGTTAACCATAGCCTGCCCCCGGTCTCGGGACTCGCCGTGTACATGTTCGAAAATATGTAGCGACAAAAACCGTCCCCGGTCGAATAACGCCACATAATCTTCTTGCACATCGAGCAGATCTACGCCGCGATAGGTATCGATCAGCGCCAGCACGGACTTTTTATGGTCTTCCTGCAACAGCTTTTCCCGTTCGACAACCGCCGCCATGTCGTCTAATACTTCGAGCATCTCGGCTTCGGGATAGCTCAGTAACAGCGATAAAACTTTTAATGTTTGCATCATGATTCCTTATTTTTCCCATTCAACTTTAATAGGAATCTTAATCGGAATACCACCGCTACGCTGCGGCTTGGTGTTGCCGCCGAACAGGTTGGTTTCGCTGCTGCCTGTAGAACATCCGCTCCCGAAACTGAATCCGCAGCCGCCTTGCTCGCCGTAAGCATCGAAGGTAGAACTTGCGTATTCGCGATGACTGGTTGGAATCACAAAACGGTCTTCGTAATTGGCAATCGCCATGTAGCGGTACATTTCTTCAACTTGCAACTGGGTCAAACCCACACGCTCCAAGACATCGGTATTGACCACGCCATCGACGGTCTTACTGCGCATATAGGCTCGCATCGCCAACATCCGCTCCAGCCCTAATACGATCGGTTCTTCTTTACCCGCTGTCAGTAAATTAGCTAAATACTGCACCGGAATACGCAGGGATCGTACGTCGGGAATGTCGCCATCCATGCCGATTTGATCGCTTTCCGCCGCCGATTGAATCGGCGATAACGGCGGCACATACCAGACCATCGGCATAGTACGGAATTCAGGATGCAGCGGAAACGCCACTTTCCAATCTATCGCCATTTTATAAACCGGCGATTCCTGAGCCGCTGTCAGCCATGATTCGGGAATACCTACTGCCCTTGCCTCGGCTATCACCGTTTCGTCAAAAGGATCGAGAAAAACATCCAACTGTTGCTGATACAAATCCTGCTCATTCTCGCAGCTGGCCGCCTCTTCGATACGATCGGCGTCGTACAACAATACGCCTAAATAACGAATCCGCCCGACGCAGGTTTCCGAACACACAGTAGGTTCACCCGCTTCGATGCGCGGATAGCAGAACGTGCATTTTTCCGACTTTCCGGTTTCCCAGTTGTAATAGATTTTTTTGTAAGGACAGGCGGAAACGCACATGCGCCAGCCGCGGCATTTGTCCTGATCGATCAGCACAATGCCGTCTTCTTCGCGCTTGTAGATCGAGCCGCTGGGACAGGCCGCAACACAGGTCGGGTTAAGGCAATGTTCGCACAACCTCGGCAAATACATCATGAAGGTGTTTTCAAACTCACCGTACATTTCTTTTTGGATGTTGTCGAAGTTGGTGTC
This sequence comes from Methylobacter sp., assembly GCA_038922535.1. Lineage (GTDB taxonomy): Bacteria > Pseudomonadota > Gammaproteobacteria > Methylococcales > Methylomonadaceae > Methylobacter_A. The sequence goes on from JBCKWO010000014.1 coordinate 4,178, forward strand.
GCGCGAACGGGATGAAAACTCCGTACCCAGAATTTCCTCCCAGTTCGGGCCGCCTTCGATTTTTTCCATACGTTCGCCGGTAATAAGCGAATAGGGGCGCGCAGTCGGCGGATTTTTCGATTCCTTGGCAGCGTGTAAATGCTGGTAATCGAAATCGAACGGTTCGTAATAATCGTCGATAGACGGCAAATCGGGATTGCCGAAAATGTTGCGCAATGTCTGGAGCTTACCGCCTTGACGCGGCTCTATTTTGCCATTGATTTTGCGCACCCAGCCGCCATTCCATTTGTCCTGATTTTCCCACTGCTGGGGAAAACCTATGCCCGGTTTGGTTTCAACATTATTAAACCACGCATATTCAACACCCTTGCGCGAGGTCCAGACGTTTTTGCAGGTAATCGAGCAAGTGTGACAGCCGATACACTTGTCCAGATTTAACACCATACCTATTTGTGCGCGGATGTTACGCGGTTTTTTGGATTGATTAGTCATTTATGCTCCCTCTTCTTGCCGATTTGCATCTTGACCGGATTCGCTAGGCTCTTCCAGCCAATCCACCTTGCTCATTTTGCGGATAATCACAAACTCATCCCGATTAGAACCGACCGTGCCGTAATAATTGAAGCCGTAACTGAGTTGTGCGTAACCGCCGATCATGTGTGTTGGTTTAAGCGTCGCCCGTGTTACCGAGTTATGAATACCGCCGCGTCCACCGGTGGTTTCCGAACCCGGCACGTTGACTGTTTTTTCCTGGGCGTGATACATCATACACATGCCTTCGGGGACACGCTGACTCACGACCGCTCTGGCGACCAGCGCACCGTTGACGTTGTAGGCTTCTATCCAGTCATTGTCTTTAATGCCGACTTTAGCCGCATCAATTTCACCCATCCACACGATCGGCCCGCCGCGTGACAAGGTCAGCATCAACAGATTATCGGTATACGTGCTGTGGATGCCCCATTTCTGGTGCGGTGTGATGAAATTCAACACGATCTCATCATTGCCGTTGGGCTTTTGACCCAGAATCGGCGCAATGGAGCGGGTATCGACCGGCGGTTTGTAGACGCACAAGGTCTCGCCAAACGCCCGCATCCAGCTATGATCCTGATAAAACTGCTGGCGACCGGTCAGAGTGCGCCACGGAATCCGCTCATGCACGTTGGTATAACAGGCGTTGTAACAGACTTGCTCGGATTCCACGCCGCTCCAGATCGGCGACGAGATAATCTTGCGCGGCTGCGCCTGTACGTCGCGGAAACGGATTTTATCGTCTTCACGCGGACGCGCCAGATGAGTATGATCCCGTCCGGTGATTTTACTCAGGGCTTCCCAGGCTTTAACCGCGACATGGCCGTTGGTTTCAGGCGCCAGCATCAAGATAACTTCAGTCGCATCAATGTCGGTTTCGATACGCGGCAGGCCTTTACTAATGCCTTCATCGGTCACCAGTCGATTCAATTCGCCCAGTTGCTTGACTTCGGTCTCGGTGTTCCAGGCTATGCCTTTGCCGCCGTTGCCGATTTTACTCATCAACGGCCCTAACGAAGTAAACATCTTGTAGGTGTTGGGATAATCGCGCTCAACCACGACCAATGTCGGCATGGTTTTGCCCGGAATCGGATCGCATTCGCCTTTCTTCCAATCCTTAACGTCGATCGCTTGCGCCAGTTCCGCCGGTGTGTCATGCAGGATCGGCACGGCGACGATGTCTTTTTCGATGCCCAAATGGCCTACGGTCAATTCGGAGAATTTAAGGGCGATGCCTTTGTAAATATCCCAGTCAGAACGCGATTCCCAGGCCGGATCGACGGCCTTGGACAGCGGATGGATGAACGGGTGCATATCCGAGGTGTTCAGGTCGTTTTTCTCATACCAGGTTGCCGTCGGCAAAATAATATCTGAATACAAACAGGTAGTGGACATCCGAAAATCCAAGGTCACCAGCAAGTCGAGTTTGCCTTCCGCAGCGGTTTTATGCCAGACGACTTCCGAGGGCTTCTCAGCGTCATCCCCTAAGTCTTTGCCCAGTACGCCATGTTGTGTGCCCAGCAGATACTTGAGGAAATATTCATGGCCTTTGCCCGAAGAACCCAGTAAATTCGAACGCCACACAAACATGTTGCGCGGGAAATTTTGCGGGTTGTCGGGATCTTCGCAGGACATTTTCAGCTTGCCGCTTTTGAGCGACTTTACGACATAGTCTATCGGATCTTGTTTGGCTTTTTCCGCATCCCTGACCACTTGCAACGGGTTGGTTTGCAGCTGCGGCGCAGACGGCAACCAGCCCATGCGCTCGGAGCGGACGTTAAAATCGATCAAGCTGCCTTGCCAGTCTTTGGGGTTTGCCAGCGGCGACAAAATCTCGCTGACTTTAAGTTTTTCGTAACGCCATTGGCTGGTGTGGTTGTAGAAAAACGAAGTGCTGTTCATTTGCCGGGGCGGACGCTTCCAATCCAGGCCGAACGCCAGCGGCAACCAGCCGGTTTGCGGACGCAGTTTTTCCTGTCCCACATAATGCGCCCAACCGCCGCCGGATTGGCCGACACAACCGCACAGCATCAGCATATTCATGATGCCACGATAATTCATGTCCATGTGGTACCAATGGTTGATGCCCGCGCCCAGAATCACCATCGAACGGCCCTGGGTCTTTTCGGCGTTGGTCGCGAATTCCCGCGCCACCGCGATCACATTTTTCCGGGTGACGCCGGTGATTTTTTCCTGCCACGCGGGAGTGTAGGGGAAATCTTCATCATAAGAACCGGCGACGTTGCCGCCGCCTAAGCCGCGATCTATGCCGTAGTTGGCAACCAGCAAATCGAACACCGTGGTCGCCAATACTTCGCTGCCGTCGGCTAAGGTGATTTTTTTAACCGGCACATTGCGCCGCTGAATCGCGTCATGGGCGGAATGGGTGAAATGCGGATGTTCTGAACCGCCGAAATAAGGGAAACCGACGCTAGCAACAGCGTCGTTAATGTCAATCAAACTCAAGCGTAATTTTACCGCCTGATTGTCCACGGTTTTTTGTTCGATATTCCAATGCCCGCTTTCGCCCCAACGGAAACCGATGGTTCCGCACGGCGGAACGATCTGTCCGTTGATTTCATCGTAAGCCACCGTTTTCCAGTCGGGGTTGTTGTCTTGGCCCAGCTGACCCAAAAAGTCCGAGGCTCTGAGGAACCGGTCTTGCACAAAATAACCGTCCTGTTCCTTGAGCATGACCAGAAAAGGCAGATCGGTATTTTCGCGCACATACTGATTGAAATAAGGGCTTTGCCGCTCGACATGGAATTCCTTGAGGATGACATGGCCTATCGCCATCGCCAGTGCGGCATCGGTGCCTTGCTTGGGATGCAGCCACAGGTCGGCAAACTTGCTAGCTTCCGAATAATCGGGGCTCACCACCACGACTTTAGCGCCTTTATAACGCGCTTCGGTCATAAAATGCGCGTCTGGGGTACGGGTTTGCGGCACGTTCGAGCCCCACAGCATCAAAAATCCGGCGTTATACCAGTCCGCCGATTCGGGTACGTCGGTTTGCTCGCCCCAGGTTTGCGGCGATGCAGGCGGCAAATCGCAATACCAGTCGTAAAAGCTCATGCTGACGCCGCCGATCAGCGACAGATAACGGCTGCCGGCCGCATAAGACACCATCGACATGGCCGGGATCGGCGAAAAACCGATAATCCGGTCGGGGCCGAAAGTTTTTGCGGTGTAAATATTAGCCGCCGCGATGATTTCGTTGACCTCTTCCCATTTGGCGCGAACCAAGCCGCCCAAGCCACGCACCGCCTTGTATTCTTTGCTTTTAGCCGGATCTTCGACAATGGACGCCCAAGCGTCAACCGGATCTAAAGTCAGTCTGGCTTCACGCCACATTCTGACCAAGCGTCCGCGTATCAGCGGATATTTAAGACGATTGGCACTATACAAATACCAGGAATAACTCGCGCCGCGTGGACAACCGCGCGGCTCGTGGTTGGGTAAATCGGGGCGGGTGCGCGGGTAATCGGTTTGCTGGGTTTCCCAGGTCACCAAACCGTTTTTGACGTAGATCTTCCAGCTGCAAGACCCGGTGCAATTGACGCCGTGCGTGGAACGTACAATTTTATCGTGTTGCCAACGCGATCGATAGCTATTCTCCCAGCTTCGGTCTTCATTGGTCACCACACCGTGATTACCGGAGAAAGTATCTACTTTTTTCTTGAAGAAGAGTAAGCGATCCAGAAAATGACTCATAAGATTTACCTATGTTTTAGGGTTTTGTTTATCCCACGCTCTGCGTGGAAATGCCGACGGAGACGCTCTACGTCTCGCACCGCTGGAGCGGTGCAGGATTTGTTCCCACGCTGGAGCGTGGGAACAATAGAAGATAAAAAATCAACAAGGCATAGCTGCTGTTTTACGCGCGTAAAACCACCAAGTGATACCGATACACACCAGATAAAAAGAAATAAAACAATACAACGCCGCATCGGGAGTACCGGTCATGCTGATAGCCGTACCGTAACTTTTGGGGATGAAGAACGCGCCATAAGCCGCAATCGCCGAGCTAAAACCCAGCACCGCCGCCGCTTCTTTTGCCGCATCTTTTTTGGCTTTGGCAACGGCTTCATCGCCCTGTCCTTTTGCTGCACATAACCGCTCAGTCATAAAGATAACTGGAATCATGCGGAAAGTGGAACCGTTGCCTATGCCGGTGGTTATGAACAACAGCATGAACATCGCGAGAAAGCCCCAAAAATCGCCGGGATTACCCGCTGAAGGCATAAAATGCAACACACCGAACACCGCGCAAATCATGATAACGAAATTCCACATCGTCACCTGCGCACCACCCAGCTTATCAGCCAGCCAACCGCCGACCGGCCTGATTAATGCACCCACCAGCGGCCCCAAAAAGGCGTATTGCATCGGGTTAATATCGGGGAACAGGATTTTAATCAACAGTGGGAAACCGGCTGCATAGCCGATAAACGAGCCGAATGTGCCGGTATAAAGCCAGCACATCAGCCAACACTGTTTGCGCTTGAAAATGATCGATTGTTCTTTAAACGAGGCTTTGGCGGAGGCAATATCGTTCATGCCGAACCATGCCGCAATACTGGTCGCTATAATAAACGGCACCCAGATAAATCCGGCGTTTTGCAGCCAGATGGATTTGGTCACACCCGCCTTAACCCACTCTTGCGGGTCGCCGCCCAACGAGCCGAATACACCTGCGGCGATAACCAGCGGCACTACAAACTGCACGGTACTGACGCCCAAATTGCCTAAACCGGCGTTCAGGCCTAAGGCCGTACCTTTTTGGGATTGGGGATAAAAAAAGCTGATATTCGCCATGCTGGAGGCAAAATTTCCGCCGCCTAAACCGCATAACAAGGACAACACCACCATTAACACATAAGGCGTGTCAGGATTTTGTACCGCAAAGCCTATCCATAAAGACGGCAACAGCAACGAGGCGGTACTGATAGTCGTCCAGCGGCGACCACCAAAAATAGGCACCATGAACGAATAGAAAATCCGTAAGGTAGCTCCCGAAAGACCCGGCAATGCCGCCAGCCAAAACAATTCATTGGTGGTGTATTTAAAGCCAATGCTGGGCAAGTTAATGACCACAACGCTCCACACCATCCACACCGCAAAAGCCAGTAGCAAGGCAGGGATGCTGATCCACAGATTACGGCTGGCGATACGCTTGCCGGTCTTTTCCCAGAAGGTGGGGTCTTCAGGGTTCCAGTCAGTCAGCACCAGCGGCGACGGATGACTCAGCTCAGGCAAATCTTTCGATATTTTGGCTAATTCCGGTACGACACGACGTTCCATGCGCACAATGGAAAAATGCATCCAGGTCAACGCGGTCGCCATCAACACGAACAGCAACATGAAGCAACTGCTCCAGATGCCGGTCAAGTCATTCAACATGCCGAAGGTCAGCGGCAACAAGAACCCGCCCAGACCGCCGATCATACCCACGGCGCCGCCAACAGCGCCGACGTTGTCGGGATAATAAACCGGAATATGTTTGAACACCGCCGCCTTGCCAAATGACATGAACAGACCCAGCACCGAGACCAGAAGGATAAAACCGATAGGCTGAATCGCCATGCTAAAGGCGATATCGCCCTTAATGCCGTGAACGATGTAATCCGTAGGGGGGTAAGACAGGAAAAATGTACAGACAGTGGCGACACTAAACGTCCAGTACATCAACAACCGCGCGCCATAACGGTCGGACAACCAACCGCCCAATGCGCGAAACAGGCTGGCAAAAATGGAATATGCTGCCGCCAGCATACCCGCAGACTTAATATCAAAGCCGTAAGCGCCAACCAAATAGCGCGGCAACCACAATGCCAATGCAACAAAAGCCCCGAACACGCAGAAGTAATACAACGAAAACCGCCAGACCCGCATATCCTTCAACGGTTCCAGTTGTTTTAGAAATGAAGCAGCTTTGATACCAGTCTCGCGGCGCTGTTTAAGCATCGGTTCATCATCGGTCACAAACCAGAAAATAACCGCCATCAACAACAGAGCAGCAGCCCAGATTTGCGCTACCGCATGCCATCCGAATGCAACCATCACAAAAGGTGCGGTGAATTTGGTTACCGCCGCCCCGACGTTGCCGAGACCGAAAATACCTAAGGCTGTGCCTTGCTTCTCTTTAGGATACCAATGTGAAACATAAGTAATGCCCACCGCAAACGACCCGCCGGCAACGCCAATACCGAGTGCCGTTACTAAAAACATAGTATAGGTTTCAACGAGGGTCAGCAGAAAAGTAGCAATCGCCGCCGTCACCATCACCAGCACATAAATGATACGACCGCCGTACTGGTCGCTCCAAATGCCCAGCATCAGCCGAATCAACGACCCTGAAAGTATCGGCGTACCGACCAGCAAGCCGAATTCGGTCTCGCTTAAATGCAGGTCTTGCTGGATTTGTAAGCCTATGATAGAAAAGATAGTCCACACCGCGAAGCAAGTGGTAAATGCCACCGTGCTCACGGTCAGAGCGCGTTTTTGTTGGGAGGAATTAATGTCTGACACGGTATTTAACCCTTTTATTTCTATTGTTGTTTATACAGTAGCATAAAACCTATGGTATTTACCCTCCTAAAATATAACTTATACTTAAGCTCTTTAAAGTTATTTCATATCAGCATGAAAATTAACAGATATTTTCATAATAAATTTACATTTTTCAACTGTAAAAAGGCAAGACTACAAGGCTCAACAGTAAAAGAACACCATCAGGCGCCTTATCTGTAGCACCGCTATCCTAAGCGTTCAGTCCCCCTCTTTGAAAAAGAGGGGTTAGGGGAGATTTGTTCAATAAATCCCCCTCAATCCCCCTTTTTCAAAGGGGGAGGTGAACGCTTACCCGCTATCACTAACTACAACCGGTAGCCAGTATCCGCCGACACAACCCAATCAATTGCAGACAAAAAGCGTGCTCCTCTCTACAGTCCTAGCTATAGAATGGCTTCGCGACTTTTATCTTTTCATGTGGAACATTTCAAAATTAAACCGAATAACAATCAATCATGCCTGTGGACAGTTCAATAAAAAAACTTTTAATCGTCGATGATAGCAAGGTATCAAGGATATTAATCCGCACCCATACTCTTGCCCAACGCCCCGAATGGGTAACATCTGAAGCAGTCTGCGGCGAAGATGCTATTGCTCTTGTTGATAATGACCTTCCAGACTACTGCACCATGGATATCAACATGCCGGGCATTTCAGGTACCGATGCAGTCGCTCAAATACCGTCCAAATATCCTTCAATAAAAATCGTTATCTTCTCGGCAAACATTCAAGAAACACACCACAACCGTGCCCGTTCACTGGGAACCCTATTAGTGGCAATCAGATAACGATTAGCGTCGGCCTGTGCATCGGCATTCCTGAAAACGACGATAATCTGTTAAATAGAGCTGACACAGCACTCTATCAAGCCAAGCAAAAAGGCCGCAACCCGTGCATTTGCCTCCCGCTTTGCGAAACCGAAGAATATCTGGAACAATAGACTTGCTCAGTTCCATATCCGCCGAATAAAACCCAATATCATAAACAGGGCGAATATAATGATTGAGCAACTAACAGTCCGGTTAAAACCAAGTTAACGAACAGTCATCGTATGAAATTCAAACCATCCACTATCACACTGGCCTTGAGCCTTGCTCTCTTCCCTGCCCCGCAACAGGCCGTTGAGATCACCAAAATCGAATTACCTGACATGGGCGATTCTTCCGGCACCCTGATCACGCCCGCCGAAGAAAAAGAGTTTGGCGAGGCCTTTTTCCGCAGTCTGCACTCGCAAATCGCCATCAATCAGGATGCCGAAATTCAGCAATACATTCAAACTATTGGTGGAAGACTGGTCATCAATAGCGACTTACCGGGCAACCCGTTCCATTTTTTTATAGTGATGGAAAATAACATTAACGCTTTTGCAGGGCCTGGCGGCTATATTGGCGTCAATTCCGGATTAATTTTAATCACCGAAGCCGAAAGTGAATTAGCATCGGTGATGGCGCACGAAATTGCCCACGTTACCCAGCGCCATTTATACCGCGCTTATGAAGCCGCCAGTCGCTTATCGATTCCTACTGCCGCCGCGACCCTGGCCGCCATTTTATTGGGCACCCAATCTCCTGCTCTTGGACAGGCCGCCATATTAGCTATTCAGGCCGGCAACGTTCAGTTTCAAATTGATTTTACTCGCGAAAACGAGGCAGAGGCTGATCGTGTCGGCATGCAAACCTTAGCTAGCTCCCAATATGACCCGCGCAGCATGCCCACTTTTTTCGAGCGCCTACAGCAATCCAGTCGTTATTATGGACAGAACATTCCTGAATTTCTTAGAACTCACCCGGTCACCGCCTCTCGTATTTCCGACACCCGAGGCCGCGCCGAAACCTATCCTTACAAACAATATCCTGACTCACTCGGCTATCAGTTAACCAAAGCAAAAATCCGGGTGCTAACCAGCACCGACAATGCCGATACGCTTAAGTACTTTCAAGCCAGATCGACCCAAGGCACGCTTGAACAACGCACCGTTGCTCGCTACGGACTTGGGTTGAGCGCGCTTAACTCGCAAAGATTCAATGAAGCGGAAACAGTTTTCCAACAACTGAGCAAAGAATACCCAAACCAGGCGCAATACGTCAGCGCACTGGCCCGCACTGCGCTGGATTCCAAAAACTACAAAATAGCGCTCGCCCGCTATAAAAAGCTGACCGAGCAATTTCCGGATAACGAGGCCATTAAGCTCGAATATATTACCTCTCTACTAAAAGCGGGTAGCCCCGATCTAGCACGGATTAGCTTATTTCGGTTAAAGCCTAAAACCCAACAACAACCGATTTATTCGCAGCTGTTGGCACAAGTTTATAGTGATTTAAATCAACCCGCCGAATCTCATCGTTATCTTGCGGAATACTACTATGCGACGGGGCAAACCAAAGATGCAATCCTACAAATTAAACTGGCTCAAAAATCGAAAGGCCTAAATTTCCAACTATCCTCTATCCTTAATGAACGGCTCAACTTCTTTATCAATCAGGAAGAAGAAGCCAGACGCAACCGATAGCAGCCTGAATGTTACCTGAATGAAAGGCACTGACTGCCTGTCGCATTGTTCATTAAAAATGCCTAAAGACCCATAACAAGCTGTATTTATTAGTCATTTATAAGACCATCATATTTTTCCTGTTAAACCATACATTTAAATAGACAATGGGGGTTCATTTGAATAGAATCTGCCTCGGCTTAACGGAATGAGCTCGGTTTAATTACCGACTAAGAGGGGGAATTTAGTCTTTTAGACTAGCTGATAATAATAATAAAATAAGTGACACTGCTTGGGTCAAGTTGCAAATGACAACTAAATAACAATAATAATAGCACTCAACACGCCCGCTTTATGCGGGCTTTTTATTGCCTGTAGGAGCGGCTTTAGCCGCGACCTATCGCGGCTAAAGCCGCTCCTACAGTAAATTCGTTCCTGATTAGCAAGATGCTTCAGCCAGCGCCAAAATATCTATCATTTCGGCAGGGATTCCAACTTAAACTGGGGAACTTACAGATAACATCCCTCAAAGGGATGTTATCTGTTCATGATTAAGTGGAAAGCCGTAAATTGAAGACTGCGGAGTATCCAGCTGAAGAATGTTTCTAATCAGGAATTCGTTTGTACAGGTTATTTTATGAACATTCCTTAGTGCCGCGTCCCTCACCAAACTTACAGACTCAAACGCACCCCAATCCAACCCGCTCTGGGCGCACCGGCCGATACAAATCGGCCATCGTCAAAGCCCGGCAATACCTCATTGGCCTGCCCATAAACACCAAAAGAGTTATAGTTTTTATCAAAGACATTATTGACCTTGCCAAACACTGCAAAATTCTTGGTTACCTTATATTCCGTCGTGGCATTAAACAGCCAGTAACCGGCTAACGGCGCCGTGGTGTTAGCCTCGTCGCCTCTGAAATATTTATTGCCGCTGTAGATGCCGTCAATACCCAGCGACACGCGTTGCCATAAATCAACGCCTATATTGGCTTTATAGATATGTTCAGGAATACCGGGAATTCTATCGCCTTTGCCGACGGGAATGTGACTCACAGTATCGTCACCCAGCGTCATCGGGTCTTGAATATCAAAACCATCCATAAACCGGGCGTTTAAATAGGTATAGTGGGTCGAAAAATGCCAATCGTCAATCTGACTAAACACCTGCGGATAGTTAACGGTCGTACCCGCCTCTATGCCGTAGCGACGGGTCTTGCCCACGTTATCAAAATAGCCTTGACTGATAATGCCGCTGGAAGCAGCGCGACGAAAAATAATATCGTCGTGGTTAATGGTGTTGAAATAGCCCAGATTCCATTTCAAATCGCCTTTGCCTAACAGCTTATCCAAATCTCCCCTGAAACCGCCTTCCCAGGTTTTGGCAACCACCTGTTCCAGAGGCGGATCGGACACAAAGGAATTAGGCAATTTACAGGGAGCCTCCGGATCGGCACAGCTTAATTCCATCGGCGTGGGTGCGCGCGCCGATTCGCTATAGCTGCCGTACACATTCAGATTGTCCCTGATTTGATAGGTTAATCCGGCAGAAGGATTAAGCCGATCAAAGGTATGCGATCCGTCCAGAGTTTTTAACGGATCTTTTATATACTGATCTTCCATATTGACATGGATATAGTTATAACGCCCCGCTACGGTGGCCGTTAAAGCATCGGTGATGGAAAAACTGTCGGTCAGGAACACACCCACCGTTGAGGTGTTGGTATGCAAACGAACTCTGGATTCATCAACAAGAATCCCACTTTGCGTTGTTCCCCGCGTATTGGTCAGCGAACCCAATTCGGTGTCCGAAGCAAAATTGGTCGCGGCATAATCATAACTGGTACCCACAGTCAGGTTGTTTTCATGCTTGAACAAGTCGCGGGCAAACGCTGTCTGCAAAGTACCCCCACGGCTGCGCGTATGGGTTTGGCTGGTGTTGTTGGTTGCGCCTTCAACTGGCGCACCGTCTAGGCTCACGTATTTATCGTTGATGTCCACAACCCGTTCTTCATCATCATCGTCTTCCGGATCCTCACATAAAAACCCCTTATTACCTTCAAACTCACAGGCACCATAATCACTGTTATCGCCATTAAAGGTACTGATTCGGTTCTGCCGGAAATAGGCATTACCGCTCACTTCAACATCGTCAGCCAGATCGTAGCTGCCCGCCAATTCGGAAAAGAACATGCGGGTGACAGTCTGGTCGGGATGGGTGAACACCGCCGCCCGATCTAATTGCTGTAACTGGATAGGCGCGGCGCCGTTACCGCGCATCTTATTATCATTGCCGCCCAAGGTCAGGTCTAAGGAACCTTTATCGCCGCGCCAACTCAAAGTACCGAAGGCTTGATCGGCCTTGGTCGGTGAAAAATCGCGCCAACCGTCTTCCTCAAAATGATGCAGGTCTACAAAATAACCCCAGGTGCCGTTATTCCAGCCGCTGCTTAATTCCTCCGAATGCCTGCCCCAGGAGCCACCGTAGGCTTCCAACTCATGCTTGGGCGCTGAAAATCCGGTTTTGGTCTTGATTGAAATGGCGCCGCCCAAACTATTCAGGCCGTAAACCGGATTAGACCCCGGATATAAAGCCATCGAATCAATCGCCCCTTCGGGAATTAAATCCCAGTTAACGGTATCGCCAAACGGTTCGTTAAAGCGGACACCGTTGACATAGACTGATAAGCCTTGCGGCAATCCCAACAGCGGGGAAGCGACAAAGCCGCGATAAGACACGTCCGGCTGCAACGGGTTATTTTGCGCTTCATTAATATGCACGCTGCCCAGATAGCGGTTGATGTAATCCGCCAGCGTGATGCTTTGGGATTTTTCCAGTTGTGCGGAAGAGACGGTCTGGATATTGGCCGGTATTTTACTGGCGGCAACCCCGCCGCTCTGTAGCGGCGTAACGCCGACCACGTCGATGATACCCAGATCTAGCGGTTTATCTTTAGCCGACGCGGTGCCGATCGTCGTCAGGCTTAGCACGACGATTGCATGGATGCAGGAGGTACGACTCCACGGATGGAGGAGGTAGAGCAATGCATGAAGCAGTTGCCGAGTATTTGCGCAGGTAAGTTTGTTCATTCTTCACTCCAATCAGATAATGCCGTCATGATAGCCAATCCATGACTCCCGCACTAGACGACAACCGATAAAAGGAAAAATTCCTATCTGATTAGCAAGATGCTTCTGGCTAAGGCGGCGATACCAAAGTCGGGGCACTATCCTGGCCTTTTACTGTGGCCAACAATCCGCTAGTATCCGGCGCTTTATTCACTAAAGGCGCTAGCGTGGGCTCCAGAAACTTGACAATCTGTACCGGCAACGAACTGGTAAAGTGATAACGCTCGGCTTTCGGCCCCGCCACATAAGCGGTAATGACGCCAAAAAAACGCTCGCCGATAAAAAACGTAAACGTAGCGGCGCGACTGATGAATACCGAATCAATCAAGCGCCCCCCGGCTCCCCATATTTCGCGCCGATGATCGCCGGTTCCGGTTTTGCCGCCCACCGACAACGGTTTGCCGTCAGCACTTTTATAAACGCCTTTGAGCCGCCCCGCCGTTCCTGCCTCGACCACGCCAATAAGGGCTCCACGCGCCACCTTGGCTATTTCCGGTTCAAGTACCTGTTGGCCTTGCTCAGGCAACTTGTCCAGCACTGTTTCATAAGGTGTCCCCTGAGCATAATGCAGGCTGTCGAAGCGGACTGTCGGCAATCTCACGCCGTTATTGCGTAAAATGCCCATCAGCTCAGCCAAGGCCGCGGGTCGATCACCCGATGCACCGATGGAGGTCGCATAAGAAGGCGTTAACGATCCGAACGGATAGCCCAAACGATCCCACGCGGTATGAATCTGTTTAAATGCCTCATCCTCTAGTAAGGTCATAATTCGCTTCTGTTGGGCATTTATTCTGTTGCTTTTAAATAGCCACCGATAAACATTCTGCCGCTGCTCGATACTGGCGCCAGCAGCTTCAGCACGCGTGGCATCGGGATGTTGCACCAGATAACCGACCAGCCACAATTCAAGCGGATGAATTTTGGTGATATAACCCTGATCCTGTAAATCGAAATTCGCCGGTGAATACTTCTGATGGAGCTGCTCAATATCCGTAGATGCCAAGGTAGTGGCGGTTAAATGAGCACTTAAATAATCGCTTAGCGCTTTGCTGTCTGCATTGGGATAAACGGCCTGATAAAGCATGGCTAGGCGTGACGGCTTGGCAAAAACCCGCTGCGTCAGCAGTTCCACGATTTCATCGGCCGGTTTGCCGTGATATTTATCGTAAAAACGTCTTAAATAAACCAAGCCTTCCTTATCCGCAAAGCGCTGGAGATATTCAAGACGACGCGGATCGTCAGGAATTTCCAGCCATCGGGCTATGCCTTCCGGCTTATAAAGATGATGATAGACCAGTTCACGCATTAACCGAACGAATACCAGATTCACCGAATCGCGCAAGGCATCCCGCACTGACATGATTTTATTGTTTTCATCCGGGGTGAAATTATTAAAATGATGTACGCCGCCGCCGGTATAAAAATCCTCGTAGGGGCTGGCTGAATAATGCCGATCCAGTGCCTGGTTAAGCAGGTCTTCCAGATTCACTTGTCGATTCGCCCGTAACTGGCCGATAACCCAGGCCGATAAATAGTCGCGCGGGTGCAGTTCGACTCGGCTCAGCGCCTGTGCTGATTGGCCTTTATATTGCTGATAAACCTCGGTGACCAGTTCCAGGTAATGCACCATAGTGCGCAACTTGGCGGTTGAACCCAGATCAAGCCGTATGCCTTCGTTAATATCGAGCGGCTGATCGTAATTATCGGTCTGGATGCGCAGCAAGTTGCCCTTTTCGCCGCGCTCAAACAACATCAGACTATAGACTATCGGCGCAAGGTCGATATTTTCATTAAGCATCCTAAAGCCCACAATACCGGCTGCGCGGGCTTTATCAGGTTCGCTCAACTGCCGCAACGCCTGGGTGACCGTCTTCTGAACGCCGTAATTAAGCGTGGTTTTGACGGTTAAATCCAGACGATCCAACTCATAGTTGGACTTTACCCCCAGCGTCCTCGCAAGGCGGGTACGCAACACATTTTGGGTTTTTTGTTCAGCCATGAACTTGGTCGGCAATTGACCTGACTTCGAAAGGCGAACCGTAGACTCCTGCAAAGCCGCATCGCGTAATGAAGTCGAAATAACGCCCTGCTCCGCCAACACGCGCAAATAACTGTCGGTAAGATTTTGCAGCACGGCATAACCGGAACCCAAAAGATAGGAAGGCCGCCTTTGCGACAACAAAATGTTAAGCACCTGCCGATAAGCTTGCGCCTGCTGCTGAGTGACCCGTTCGGTTGACTTGATCGCTTTCCGACTGAGCAATTGGTTTACCGCGTTAAAATCGGTGCCGAACCAGGCCGACAAGCCATCGCCCAATCCGTGTACCTCGCCTAATTTTGCAGTCGCAGCCAGCGGCATTGAGTTTAAATAAGCCAGCGCAATTTGTCGTCTCGCTTTACGGGTATCCGGCCCCTGTAAATAAGCGCGTAACGAGGCGCTGCCCATTTGCCGGAACTTTTCTACCATGGACTCGGTATAGCCATCCGGCGAATGCCGGTATTTTTCCAACTGCGTAGCCAGGGTGCTGCCGCCCGGCACGTTAATATCCGCGCCCAGTTTTCGCGCCATCATTTGCACGGCGGCAAAGCCTAGGCGATCCCATTCCACCGCCGGATTAACAGTCGGGTGATTTTCGTCAAGCAACTCCCGGTTTTCTATGAACAGCAAGGTGTTCAATACCAGCGGCGGGATGGCATTAAAATCGGCATAACCGTGGCTGGGATAGATGGCGCTGAAGATAGTCCGGTCAGCCTGATCGACAATACGCAGTCCGGCGCGAGTTTTCTCCTGGTAAATGGGGAACAGGCCATAATCATCGACCAACCGCGTCATCATCGGCGAAATGGAGGCCTGCGTGGTGACGCTATAGCCCGATTTTTCCAGCCGGGCAATTTCGCCAGACAGCAGTGTATAGCCTAAGCGCTGGTCATAAGGGCCGTGATCGGGGTAACGTATCGCAGAACTATGTCCAGGCTTGAGCTCTGAGCTCAATTGCTTGCTTATTACCGAGAGGTAGCGAGCCTGATATTTAGAGGTCTGCACCTCTTCTTTTACCAACAGGGCGATGGTTATGCCGATTACGGCACATCCGCCCACAATATAAAGCAGCAGCAACCGTGAAAGCGCTCGTTTATGCATTCTCATTAACGGACATTAACCTCAAAACCTTTCTCTATTTGATCAACAAAATGTGTGAGCAATTATAACCACTCATCAACAACAATGGTAATGGAAAGGCCGTTTATCGGTTTAGAAGCATCGATATTAGATTTTTACATCAACTATTCAGTGTAGGGATAACATCCCTGACAAGCCGCAGTGTGATTGAGGTTGGCATTGAAAGAATAGAGGTCAAGCCTTACCAGGCTCATTGCATAGGGATGTTATCCCTTATGAGCTGAATAGTTACGATTTGTACATCAACTCATTGCAACGTTACAATCATCCCGACCTCACCACTATTCAACACACTAATGCCCGAATCTTATACCCGTTTTCGCGATATTTCCGTCAGTGAAAGAATTTTAAATACCGTATTCCTGCTGACCGTAGGACTTGGCTATCTGGTTGCCCTGACCAACCTGTATTACACCCATCAGGGTCGTGACGGTGTCGCCGGACTATCCATTGCCGATGTAACGATTAATTATCACGGTTCGAATGATCAAACGCGTTTAGGCGCGGCCATTAACGGCATTATGGAGCCTAACCTGAAATACAAAAACGATAAGGAGGTCATCTTAAAATGGCTGCAAGACGGCGCCGATGAACCCGATTATGACCAGAAAATCGCCCCGATATTCAACCGCGACTGCATTAAGTGCCATACACCCGCGATCAATCCTTCGTTGCCCGATTTAACCCATTACGCCAGCGTATCCGAAGTAGCTCATTCAGCCGGTGTATCGTATCCGCGTTTAATCAGGGTTTCTCATATTCATTTATTCGGCATTGCATTTATTTTATTTTTTATCGGCAAGATTTTCCTGCTTTGCGACATCAATGTCATCGTAAAACGGGTTGCCGTGGTCATCCCTTTTGCCGCGATGCTGTTGGATGTGCTGTCCTGGTTTATTACCAAATCCATTCCCTCATTCGCCTACGTTGTCGTTGCCAGCGGTGCGTTAATGGGGATTTCGATGGGCATGCAAATCCTGCTCAGCATTGTTCAGATGTGGTTTTATGCCAAGGATAAAGACTGAATCAGGATGGTCTTGCGGTGCGCACCACGCACCATTTGTGGATTTCAGAATTTAGCCTCGTAAAGGGGTGCGATGCACCCTACGTGGCTTATCAATTTGTATGGCTATTACGCCATAGCTCATATTCGCTAAATGTCAATATCATCATTCCAACTGACTGCGTAACCATCTTGCTCGACTTTAACATTTTTAAAGAAAGCGACATTTTTTTAAAGCTGCAAACATTTCTGGCTCATGGGGCGCATTGTGTGGCGATATTTATCATCCAGATTTGATAGCCACAAGAATGCCTGACTAGAAGCGCGTTAATTTCTCAATTTTAGAACCAACCACACAATTCGCCCCATGAGCCAATCAATTTAACCTGACCACTTTGATTACCGATTTTAAGGACATGCTGTTTTGGCGACTGAATCACTGATGTTACGCAGGCCTGTAGAAGAATCAATAGCTGTAGCGAATTGGAATTTTTATAACTCATTGATTTTTCATGATGGGTGCGTAACATCAGTGAATCATTAAGATTTATTTGTAACTATTCAGTGTAGGGATAAGTAATGGATCAAAAGTTTTACCTCATTTGTATGATCAACCTGCACTCAAAAAAGGCGATAAAGTCATCACTGAGTTCGGGTAGGTATTTTGGTCAATCTCGTTGAAGCCGTTCGTGGTGAGCTTGTCGAACCATGAGCGGCTTAACCGCCCACCCTTCGACAAGCTCAGGGCGAACGGTTAAGCCTCGCATCCGTCCCGCTTTAAGTAGATAGCCATGTTATCCCTTATGAGCTGAATAGTTGCCTTTATTTTTTTCCTCTTTCAGGCTCATTAATAAGAATATTGGGGGTGTTTAACGACGACTCTTAGATTGCCATTTCCCTGATAAACGCCGCCCACCACCTCGTTCATGTATAATTTCGCGCCATGAGTATTTTAAAAAAACTGGTCTCGCAAACTGCGATTTACGGCCTTAGCAGCATAAGCGGAAGGTTCCTTAACTACCTGTTAGTGCCGCTGTACACCTACTACTTCACACCGGCTGAATACGGGGTGGTGTCGGAATTTTATGCCTACGCCGGTTTCTTTTCGGTGTTGCTGCTGTTCGGGTTTGAAACCGGTTATTTTCGGTTTCGCGACAAGGAACATGCAGTCCGAGATGTCGCCTATTCAACCGCGCTGATATTCGTGCTGTTGATCAACCTGGGCTTTTTTGCCTTGATACTGCTAATCAACACCCCGCTTTCGGCAGCGCTGAATTACGCCGACCACCCTGAATATGTGTTGTGCTTCAGCCTGATTCTAATCCTGGATGCCCTTGCGGCGATTCCGTTTGCCCGGCTGCGGGCGGAAAACAGGGCCTTTCGTTTTGCCGGCGTCAAAATAATAGAGATTCTGATAACAGTGCTGCTCAGCCTGTTTTTCATCATTTACTGCCCCAAGGTTTACGCAAACAATCCCGCATCGTGGATAACGCCGATCTACAATCCCGCTATCGGCATAGGTTATATTTTTATCGCCAATTTACTGGCCAGCGGCTTCAAGTTTTTACTGCTTGCGCCTCAGTTGTCCGGTCTTGCCTGGGGCTTTGACCGCGCATTATTCGGTCGCATGGTGCGCTATTCGTTGCCGATGGTGGTGATCGGTTTCGCCGGAATTATCAACGAAATGCTCGACCGCGCTCTGCTAAAGTACCTGCTGCCTTACGATGCCCAGACTAATATGAAGATGCTGGGTATCTATAGCGCCTGTTACAAGCTGTCGATTTTGATGTCGTTATTCATTCAGGCCTTCCGTTATGCCGCCGAGCCGTTTTTCTTTGCTTATGCAGACAAGAGCGATGCCCGGCAGATTTACGCGCAGGTGCTTAAGTTTTTTGTCATTTTCTGCGTGTTCATCTTCCTACTGGTGACTTTATTTATCGATTTCTTTAAATATTTTGTCGGCGAAGAATTCCGCGCGGGGCTTGAAGTCGTGCCGATTCTGCTGCTGGCTAATCTGTGTTTGGGTATTTATATTAACCTGTCCATCTGGTATAAATTAACTGACCGCACCTTGCTCGGTGCGTCGGTATCGTTAGCCGGCGCGGCATTGACTATCGCACTCAATATCTGGTGGATACCTCTGTTCGGTTATGTGGGTTCGGCCTGGGCGACGTTGGCGTGTTACAGTAGCATGGCTATCGTCTCGTATCTGTTGGGGCGCTTATATTATCCGGTGGCTTACGATGTTAAACGCGTGCTCGGTTATATCGGCCTGGGCATCGGCTTGTATGTCGCCCACGGACAGTTGTTGATGACAATAACGTGGCAACCATGGTTATTGAGCAGTGCATTGATGCTGCTTTATGTGCTGATTACCGCACTATGCGAAGGTCGTCATGATCGCGCTAAATTGGACTAAAAAACAGTAATTATTTCAGTGATATTTCAGTTCGTGCCATTGTAGGAGGGGCTAAAGCCCCTCCTACGGCTGTTCAACTATATTACTTAGGCTCCCAAGGCGCGCACGGCACGCCCTACAGTGATTATCCTCAGATTGGAATCACCCATGCAATTGATCGAACTATAAATTATGACAAATAATATGGAAGTCAAAGCGCGTTTTATCGGCGGTTTTATTTTGCTGCTGCTGGGTAGCTGGGTTTTACACAGCTTTCTGGCTTTGCTGGTTTGGGCTGTGGTGCTTGCCATTACCACTTGGCCTATTTATCAGCGTCTGCTGGCTTCCAACGAAGTGCACGGCAAAGCCACCTGGGCCGCTTTGCTGCTGACCTTGCTGATCGGCGCGCTCATTCTTGTGCCGTTGGGCTATGGTTTAAGCCGCTTGCTCGACGAGGCACAATCACTAGGACACATCCTGACCAAGGCGCAACATGTCGGCCTCCCGCCGCCGGTCTGGCTGGAAACCATTCCGATGATCGGCCGCTGGGCAAAAGACACCTGGATGAGTGCTTTGGGCAATCCGACCGTAGCTAACGAATCTCTGCACTGGCTGGGAACCGGCGCCGCTATCACTTATACCAAAGACTTCGCCAGCCAACTTTTACACCGTTTCTTCGGTTTTTTACTGACGCTGTTGGTGCTGTTTTTCGTCTATCAACACGGTAAAGGGCTGAGCCACTCTGTGCTGGCGACCAACCGTAAGCTGTTCGGCGAAACCGGCGTCCGTTACGCCATTCATGCCACTGCGGCGGTTCGTGCCACAGTCAGCGGCTTGGTGCTGGTCGGCCTGGGCGAGGGTTTGCTGCTGGGCGTGGGTTATGCGTTGGCTGGATTAAGCCATCCGGCCATGCTCGGCGCATTGACCGGTGTGTTTGCGATGATCCCGTTCGCGGCCAAACTGATTTTCGGTGCCTGTGCGCTGGTGCTGGTCGCCGAAGGACACATGGCGGCAGGCACTTCGCTGTTTATATTCGGCGTGGTGGTTATCCTGCTGGCCGACAATGTTGTGCGGCCCCGATTGATCGGCGGCGCGGTTAAATTGCCGTTCATCTGGACGCTGCTCGGCATTTTCGGCGGACTAGAAAACTTCGGCTTGCTGGGCTTGTTTTTAGGCCCCACGCTGATGGCGGTGCTGATCTCGATCTGGCGCGACTGGGTTGCCGATATGGAAAAATCGACACGGCAACTAGAAGGCATAGCTCCACAGCAAGCGCAAACCGACACCGAGCAATTACCAACCTCATCGGCAACAGAATTCGACGACGGACAATGATGAAATTCTACCGCTTTTTGCTTTTCCTTATCGTTTACGGCGTTAACGATGCAACCCTGTTGGCGAACGACCGAGTTTCCTATACCAACGATGTCAAACCGATCCTGGATTCCCGCTGCGTGGCTTGCCATTCCTGTTACGATTCCCCCTGCCAGCTTAAGTTAAATTCGTTCGAGGGTTTGAACAGGGGCGCAACCAAAAACCCGGTTTACGATCATCAACGTATCAAAGCCGTAGAACCCACACGGCTGTTTATCGACGAAACATCTACCCCCGGCTGGAGAAAAAAACAGTTCTTCCCGATACTGAACGAACAGGCGCAATCGCCCGAAAACAATATCGACAACTCGCTGGTCGCAAAATTATTGACCTTAAAACGCGACCATCCTTTGCCAGCAGCTGGCAAACTACCAAACTCGATAGAACTCGCTCTGGAGCGCTCTTTACAGTGTCCAACTCTGGACGAATTTGCCGAACATCAACAAGATCACCCGCTTTGGGGCATGCCTTACGGATTGCCCGCGCTTTCCGAGACGCAGGAGGCCACGCTATTAAACTGGCTAAAAGAGGGCGCTAAAACCGACGCAGTACCGGCGTCATTATCCCCGCAAGCCGCCGCTGAAATTAAAAAATGGGAGCAGTTTTTTAACGGTCAGTCGCTAAAACAGCAACTGAGCGCCCGTTATCTATACGAGCATTTGTATATCGGCGACCTGCATTTTAAAGGCCATCCTAATCATGAGTTTTATAAACTGATCCGTTCGGCGACGCCTTCCGGGCAATCGGTTGATGAGCTTAAAAGCGTGCGCCCATTCGATGCCCCCGGTGTGGACAGATTTTATTACCGGTTGCGTCCTGTCACCTCGACCCTAGTCGATAAGGATCATTTCGTTTATGAATTAAGCGATGCCAAAATGCAGCGTTTTGAAGAGCTGTTTTTAAAGCCAAAATTCAGTGTCGTCCGCTTGCCGGGTTATCAGCAACAAGCCGCCGCCAATCCATTTATAACCTTTAACCAATTACCGGCAGCGTCCCGATACCAATTCCTGCTGGATGACGCACAGTATTTTTTCTCGGGATTTATCAAAGGCCCGGTCTGTTGGGGGCAGGCTCCGCTGAATGTTATCAGGGATCAGTTCTGGGTCGCTTTTTTAAAGCCCCAGCCTGAGTTTAATCAGCAATACACTCAGTTTTTGGCCGACAACAGCCAATATCTGCAAATGCCCGCGTCTGACGGCGAAAATATCGGTTTTCTTGAATGGCGGGAATATAACCCATCGCAACGGAATTATTTAAAACACAAGGAAGCCTTCAACAATACTTTGCAACCGCAACAACCGGTTGATTTAAACCTGCTCTGGGGCGGCGATACCTATAACGAAAATGCGCTGTTAACGGTATTCCGCCATTATGATAGCGCCACCGTTGTTAAAGGCCTGCTGGGCAAGCCGCCGTTGACCGCCTGGGTCGTCGATTATCCTTTGTTTGAGCGGATACATTATTTGCTTGCCGCCGGTTTCAACGTTTCCGGCAGCGTCGGGCATCAAATCACCACGCGTTTGTATATGGATTTTTTGCGCATGGAAGCCGAAAACAACTTCCTTAAATTCATTCCGCTAAACCAGCGAAAAGCCATGCACGACAGCTGGTATGAGGGTATCGATTTAAAGATTTTCAACTTTTTCGAAACGCCTACCTTTAACACCGACAAGGAACCGGCCATCCGCTATCAAACCGCCGATTATAAGTCTGAGTTTTTTCAAAGCCTTCAGCAGCGTCTAGGCCGTGCCGGCGGCAAGCCTGATTTGATCAACCATTGCCAGAAAGCCCAATGCAATAGCTCCGATAGCACTCCAGAGCAACAACAAATTGACACCATGATGCGAAAACTGGCCGATTTAAAAGGCGAAGAAATTGCCGCCCTACCGGACTTGTCGTTTCTGCGCATAAAAACCGCCGACCCTGCACAAGACCGTGTCTATACCTTGATCCGCAATCAAAAATTACTGAATGTGTCGTTTATCTTTGGTGAAAATCTAAGGCGGGAGCCGGAAAAGGATACGTTGACCGTAGTGCCTGGGTTTCTTGGTAGTTACCCCAATATGTTTTTCGGGGTGCAACAGGCGCAACTGGCAGGATTCATCGAGCATCTTAAACACAGCCAAACCAGTACTGATGCAGACTTGTTTTATGGCCTTTACGGTATCCGTCGCACCAACCCTGAAATATGGCAGTATTACGATTGGTTTAATAAAAAATACCACGATGAACAGCCTGAAAATTCAGGGCTTTTCGATATGAATAGGTATGAAAACCTATAGCCTAATGCTTAGCTGATTTCCTGCAAAAAACAAGCTTCCCATTTAAGCCGGGACAGCCTAAGGTTAAGCCGTTCGTGGTGAGCTTGTCGAACCATGCGAGCTCGGTGTCTGTGCGCAGCCTATAGCTCTGTTTGCAGTCCGGGTATGCCGATGCGCTGAATACGTAGCGCATTGTCGCCTTCTTCATAAATGCGCAGTTTCCCTTCGGTTTGCCATAGCCTAAAAGCGAGCGCATGAGATAACACCCGAATCGGATAATCTCTTGGCAGCTGTTGCAAATAAGGCTGTATGGTAACAAAATCGGTCGCACCGTATTGTTGCATAATAAAGCGAAGACCGCCGTTGGCCGGGCCGATATTATAAGCCAGCAAACCCAAAAACAAATCGCCGTGCATCTCGGCCAAATAATATTTGAATGTGGCGGCGGCGATAAACGCATTGTGCCTAGTATTGAGCGGCGAAGGCTTGGTCACCGCCAACTGTTTACCGACCTGCTCCATGACCGCTTTAGGAGCTTGGGTAATTTGAAACAAACCATGTCCGCCGTCCAGGCTATCTCTGGGCAAAAAAGAGGATTCCGTCGCGGCAATCCCTTGCAACAGATTGGGATCAATACCAAATACCTTGGCCGCTTCGACAATAACCGGATTATAGGGTTCCGCACGGTTAACCATCTTCAGCAACAGTGCCGGATCGTAACGCCGGTAGGTCGCATAAACCTGATGAGCCAACGTAACCCGGCTGGCCTCCTGCTTGCCGCCAACCAACATGCGAAAATGTCCGAACGCCTGGGTAAAGTGGTTCTGCATCACAAACCAGCCGATAGCCAGCGCAAAGCTGACCGCCAGCAGCGGAGCCAATATCACCGCCCTGCCCTGCAACCATCTGCGCAGTTTCCACCAGCCTATCAACAGCACCGCCGCCGCAAGTATCAATGCCAATACGCCGATGGCAAACGGCAATAAGCTGGTGAAAAAACGGGTACCGGAAAACCAGTTGGCCGAATAACCCAACAAAATCATAATCAGGGAAACTGCCGTTATCGCCAAGCCTAGCGCTTCAAGGCCGAGCATCAGTAATCTACTTTTGAAACTGGCAACCGGCGGTTTGAGTAGCGCTTTTTTCGATGATCTTTGCGTCTTCCGGGGCTTTGGTTTTGAGCTAGCCTCTAGCTTGACACTGGCCCGTTTGCGAGGTGCTGCCGGTTTATTCATACAATTCAGGTTATCCGGTTCCGGCTTGACTATTAAAAATGCTGCTCGGTGAAAGGTCGCAGCGGGTGTTGGGCAGTCAGTGGGTGATGCCGGAACGGCTGCTGGCGCCGGGATTTAAGTTTCAATATGACAATCTTGCTACGGCGTTGAATGAGGCGTTGATGTATGCATAGCTCGCGCTTCGGCAAATAGCTTTGCCTCCTGCACCACCTTTGGCACATCATCCATGGTCATGCCGTGATAAAACTTCCCGCCTGGCGCAATCCGCACGACAGCTCCTTCTGTGCAGTGGCCGAAACAACAGGCGGCGTCCACTGCCACATCGATACCCTCGGTTGCCTCCCGTAACACCTGTAACAGAGCTTCACCTCCCCGTTCACCACAGGACGGCTGATTGACGGTGTAGCGATGGTTAGTACAGACAAGGAGGGTAACGTCGGCCATAGTAAAAGGTGCTAATGCTAAAAAAATGGACAATCTGTAGATCGCTATTGATCCCCGATACGCCCAAGCTCCAGCATGATAACGGACTTTGAGCTTGACCTCCATCGTTCCATTTTCGAATACTGAAACAGGACTGCTCAACATCATTCCACAACATGCGCCTGTTGCAATTGCGCCCGCAGCATTTCCACCCGCTTGCGGTTAACCCCGAAATCGCCGTGACCGGTACGCGATGCGGAACGGATATGGATTAACTTGGCGTCCGCATCCAGTATCACGTCTAAGTCATCGACAAAGCGGAACACCAGACTGATTGCCTGCGCATGAAGCGTGCTGCCGGTTTCGTTGGTGATTACCGTGCGGCTTTGGCTGAGCAAGGCCTTTTTGAATGCCGCCCAGGCCTGTTCAACATTGCCGGTGATTTTAAACGGTGCAATAAAATGATCGGCGTCTGCCGCCTGACTGGACACGCAATTGGGACTGCTTGGACAAGCCGGTAATTGTTTTTCGGATGCTTGGATTTCTGTGCTTAATGTCATAACGATAAAATAAAAAATGCTTTTAAATTTCATACAAAGGAGCCTCGCAAAAATTCTGCCGTATTAAAAGCATCTCATCAATCAGATGCAAATACCAGCGTACTGCCACTTTCCCCACTGTTGCGTGGAATAATTGTGGGCAGATACAAATTAAATGCTCTGCTACACATGGACAATAGCGGACAGACCACGATTAATTACCGACCAAAGTCCCCTTGCACTCAACCCAACGAGAGGTGCAGCACCTCACCCCCCCCCTTCTGTAACAAGAACAACTCCGATCCATCGCCCCGCATGGCTTTTAAAATGATCCCTGCCCAGCATTTAACTGTTTGACAAAGTTAAGGATCGAATCGATATCATGTTGAAATTATTTTCTATTTCATCTTGTTCCATCACCTTTTTAAGGTAAGCTCCACAAAGAAATCCATCTGTACTTTACATTCACGCTTGACAAAAATTTCTCATCATAGAAACTAGAGTTGTTTTCACAACCCTGAGTACACTTTCTTTGAACGATATGTCCCTAAGTATGCTGTTTGGCATACTTGCCGCAATGCTTATCCTTTCCGCTTTTTTCTCCGGCTCGGAAACCGCCTTGATGACGCTAAACCGTTATCGTTTAAAGCATTTAATTAAATTAAAGCATTCCGGCGCGATCAAAGCCCATCACTTACTGCAAAGGCCGGATCGCTTGCTCGGCTTGATTTTACTGGGCAATAACTTTGTTAATAATTTTGCATCCTCGATAGCGACTGTCATTGCCATTAAACTCTACGCCGACGAAGAATCCAGCATCGCTATCGCTGCCGGAATTTTGACCATCGTAATGCTTATTTTCTCAGAAGTGACGCCCAAGACACTCGCCGCAATCAAACCGGAGCTGCTTGCCTTCCCTGCCGCCTGGATTTACACGCCTTTACTAAAAATCTTTTATCCCGTCGTTTGGTTCGTCAATTTATTTGTTAACCTGTTACTTCGACTGGTCGGTGTCGATGTCAAAAAAACCCGGCATGATACGCTGAATACAGACGAATTAAAAAGCATTATTAGCGACGCAGAAAGCTTAATGCCTGCACGCTACCAAAAAATGCTGATGGGCATACTCGATCTCGAATCGGCAACGGTTGAAGACATCATGACGCCCCGCAACGAAATTGTCGGTATAGACCTTGAGTCGCCCATTGAAAGCATCATTACCCAAATAAAAACCAGCCCGCATACCCGATTACCCGTATACAAAACCAGTATCGACAGGATCATCGGCTTTATCCACTTAAGAAAAATACTGGTACAGATTAATCAGGAAGATTTTGACAAGCAAGCCATCATAAACTGCCTGGACAAGCCCTCGTTTATCCCCGAAAGCACCCCCGTACACAACCAAATGCACCGTTTCAAACATGAAAAAATCCGCATCGGCCTAGTGGTTGATGAATACGGCGATGTACAGGGACTGGTCACACTGGATGATTTATTGCAGGAGATAGTCGGCGAACTCATCACCGACGATGATGCCGTAAGGGCGCAAAGCGACGGCTGCTATCTGGTTGACGCCAATATCACCATCAGAGAATTAAACCGCGTCACCCAATGGTCGCTGCCCACCGAGGGGCCAAAGACCATCAACGGGCTTATCATTGAATTTATGGAAACCATACCCGAGATCGGAACCAGCATCAACCTGCACGGCTACCTTCTGGAAATCATAAAACGGGATGAAAATAGCGTTAAATTGGTCAAATTCCTGTCCAGAAAATAAACCTAAGGGAGGCGGAATTATTTAAAGTACCTGTATTTCGGCTGTGGGCGCGATTTTAATCGCGTTGCGCGAATGAATTCGCGCCCACACAAAGGGTATTTTTTCCATTTCTGCCTCCCCTAACACAAATCCTACGCAGTTAGATCGATAACTACGCACGCTGAGCTATTACTTACTGCCTCACAGGATGAATTAGGTGCTTTTGCCAATTTATTTTCTTCCGACTTAACACGACGCTCTAACTTCTTCAAATCCTCTTCAGGCGCTAGCCACTCCCCAGCGCAACCATTTTCGTGACATCACGAAAATGGTCGGTGCCCGCATGACCAGAAGCTTCACAGGACTCAACCGCACGCTTGATAGCGGTTTGAAAATTTTCCCAACGCGCATACCCAAGCAAAGACTGCAAATCACGTGCAAACCAAAACTCAACCCCTTCAACATCTGTTCTTTGCACAGCAATCTCAAGGTTCTGCTGCAATGTTTGCAGTTGACTATTCATGTGATGCCCCTTTTGTAACTTCAATTTAAAATACTAACAGTCTAAAAGCCAAAGAATTTGAGCTTCTCTCGTTCCCACGCTCCCGCGTGGTGAATGCATACCTTTCTAAACCGCTAAATCCGCATGAATTCCAACGCAGAGCGTTGGGACTAGAAAATCAAGTCCTTCAGCGTTATTAATGAGACACTCCATCACGCCGCAATACCTCGACCAAGGTCAGCCACAAAATGCGGCTATCAAACGCCAGCGACTGGCGCTGCAGGTACTCTGCATCAAGCTTCACCTTGTCAGGGATCGGCAGTTCATCGCGCCCGTTTATTTGCGCCCAACCGGTCAGCCCGGGCACCAGCTCATGCACGCCTGACTGGGTGCGCAGCGCGATCAGGTCGTGCTGGTTAAACAGCGCCGGGCGCGGCCCCGCAAAACTCATATCGCCAACCAGAATGCTCCAGAGCTGCGGCAGCTCGTCTAGGCTGCTCTTTGCGCAGAAAATTGCCAATCGGCGTGAGATGCGCCTTAGGGTCGGCCAACAAATGCGTGGCCACCGCAGGGGTTCCCACGCGCATGCTGCGGAACTTGGGCATCTTGAATAGCTTGTTGTGCCGCCCCACGCGGTCTGACCAATACAGGGCCGGCCCCGGCGAAGTCAGCCGCACTGCCACCGCCACCAGCAACACCGGCACCGCCAAAACCACAGCGACTGCCAAGGCCAGCAAAAGATCAAATACTCGCTTCAAACTCACTCGACCCAATACAACTCAACGCGATCAGTCGTCCAGGTGGCAACGCCAGCGCCGAAAAAGTCCGCATCCTCTGTCCAGACTGGGCAGCCGATTGTCATCGCGCAGGCAAGCACGGGCCAATCATCGGCATCTCGCACGGCTATCCGCTTGAGCGCTTGCTGCTGCAATCCAACGTAGAGATCAAGGTCGATGGGTTGGACGATGGCTTCAAGGCTGTCCAACACTTTCATTGCCGTTGTGCTTTGTACACCGCGCTTTTCCAACAACGCAGGCAGGTACTTTCTTGCGTCGTCATAGACCACGTCGGGCGCGAAGAATTTGACCCTTGATGCGTTCTCGTTGTGAATTCTCGTACCCGCTTGCCCAATACCGCCCGAATCAAAATGTTTGCGTCGAGGACGATGGCTTTGTTACTCATACCGCCTTGGCTCCGGACTTTTTGAAGGTGCCTGATGACTTATGCGCAACTTTGAAGTCAGCGACAACGGCGTCAATGTCAACCTCCTGCGCGGCGAGCATCTGGTCCAGGGTCTTGCTGGCTTTCTTCAGTGCCGCAATGTCGGCATCGACTTGGCCTTGCGTGGGAATGAAATAGCCGATAGTTTGACCGTGACGCGTAACGGCCACGGGGGTGCTGGACGCAATGTACTCAGCCAAATCTGCCCGGAACTCTCGAATGCCTACTTTTGTCATTTCCATAATGCTTACCTCGTTGTGGGGGCACTGTTTGTGAATCAATGTGTACACATTTTATGCGGCAACGGCAGAAGATGCAATGCTCTTCAAGAGCCTTTGAATCCGTAATACACCCGCCCGATGGTTTCTCGACTAGCCATTTCGGTTTTTTGAACGCTCCCGCACTCGGCACAAAATTCATCACGCTCAAATTACGCGAAGCCTCACCCTGAAAATCGACAGGCTAAGGGAACGGTGAACCGCTTCAGGCCATCGGTCAATGACCAAACAACGCCAGTTGTACGTCGCGAGCA
>JBCKWO010000015.1:0-33064 GCA_038922535.1 Methylobacter sp.
TTTTAATAACAATAACTTCCGAGGATAACCATGAGTTTTTTTATTTCTGATGCTGTAGCCGCCGCTGCTCCCGCCGCCCAATCGCCTGGCATAGAAGGTATGCTGTTCCCGCTGGGCATATTGGTGTTTTTTTACTTTTTGTTTCTGCGTCCGCAATCCAAACGCACCAAAGAGAAGAAGCAAATGCTTGCTCTGATGAATAAAGGCTCTGAAGTGGTCACTTCGGGCGGAATTCTGGGTAAGATCGTCGATCTGGATGAGAATTTCGTTAAGCTCGAAGTCAGCGACAATACCTTTATTCAGGTACAGCGGCATAATATCGAGAGCATGATGCCGAAGGGAACTTACAAAGCGATAACTAAAAAAGTCGCTAAAGTTTAATGCCCTAGTGTGTAGGATAGAGTGCGCTTTGCGATGCCCTATCCTACGACATGCTTCAATTATTGGAATAACACATGCAAAATCATTTCCCACTTTGGAAAAATTTATTGGTCCTGATTGTTTTTGCGGTCGGGATTATTTATGCGTTGCCGAACTTGTACGGTGATGATCCTTCTGTTCAGGTGTCATCGACACGCCCGACTAAGTTGGTGCAGGATCAGGCCAATCAAATCGAGTCTATCATTAAGGCTGCCGGATTTAATGCAAAGGCATTCGCGCTTAAAGACGGCCTCATTTTAGCCCGGTTTAACAGTGCCGACGATCAGCTTAAAGTGGCGGATTTGCTCAGGGACAAGATGGGCGACGATTATAACGTCGCGTTAAATCTGGCGCCTACCACACCTGCATGGCTGAGGTCTTTGGGCGCAGATGCCATGTATTTGGGTCTGGATTTGCGTGGTGGGGTACATTTCCTGCTGGAAGTGGATATGGATGCTGCCGTTAAGCAGGCCGATGAACGCTACAACGATGATGTGCGGCTGGCGTTAAGGAACGAAAAAATTCGTTACCAATCGGTTACCAAAGACAGCGGCTTTATTAAGGTTAAGCTGAACTCGGCTGATGACAAGCCCGCGCTGTTGGCGTTATTGGAGAAAGATTTCCGCACTCTGGATGTGACCGAGCCAAAAGAGCAGGATCAAGTCTGGTTGAAACTGTCCGAAAAAGAAGTGCGAGACATTAAAAAATTTGCCGTCGCGCAAAACATGACGACCTTGCGTAATCGCGTCAACGAATTGGGTGTTTCGGAACCGGTGATCCAGCAACAAGGTGAAAACCGCATTATGGTTCAGTTGCCCGGCGTTCAGGATACCACTCGCGCCAAGGAAATTCTGGGTACAACAGCCACGTTGGAATACCGTCTAGTTGATGTGGAGCATGATGTACAACAAGCGGTCGAGGGGCATGTTCCGGTCGGCAGTCGCTTGTACACTGAGAGAAACGGCAATCCGATCCTGTTGGATCGCCGGGTTATTGTGACCGGCGACCAAATTGTCGATGCCTCTTCCGGCGTTGATCAGGATGGTCGGCCTTCGGTGAATATTTCCTTGAACGGTGTCGGTGCGACTAAAATGGGCAAATTGACCCAGGTTAACATCGGCAAGCCAATGGCTGTGGTGTTTATCGAATATAAAACCGAAACTAGAGTGGTCAACGGCCAAAAAATCCGTCATAAAGAGAAGGTTGAAAAAGTCATCAACGTGGCGACTATTCAGGGTGTTTTTAGTCATCGATTCCAGACTACCGGTTTAGACAGCCCGCAGGAAGCGCGCGACCTGTCTCTGTTGTTAAGAGCCGGTGCGCTGGCAGCTCCCGTTGAAATTGTCGAAGAACGTACCGTGGGGCCCAGTTTAGGTCAGGATAATATCGATAAAGGCATGTTGTCTTTTGTGGTGGGTTTTTCTCTGGTTGTGCTGTTCATGATGCTTTATTACCGGCTTTGCGGCGTGTTCGCCAATATTGCGCTGGTGTTTAACGTGCTCATCATTTTGTCGGTTTTGTCGATGTTGCAGGCGACGCTGACCTTGCCGGGTATTGCCGGAATCATTTTGACCGTGGGCATGTCGGTTGATGCCAACGTGTTGATCTTTGAACGGATTAAAGAAGAACTCAACAATGGCAACACGCCGCAATCCGCGATCTACATTGGCTTTGAAAAAGCTTTTGCGACCATTCTCGATTCCAATATCACCACGCTGTTGGTGGCGGTTATGTTGTTCAGTTTTGGTACGGGATCTGTAAAGGGCTTTGCTGTGACGCTGATTATAGGGCTGTTGTCATCGATGTTTACCGCCATTACCGGCACAAGGATGATTATGAACTGGGTATACGGTAACCGTAGAGTTGAGAAGTTATCTATTTAAACAATCGTAGGGGCAATCCCTTGTGGTTGCCCTTTATTCTCGTCTTGAACCTAGGGCAACCACAAGGGATTGCCCCTACAGAAGATTAAATCATGTTTAAAACAAATATAAATTTTATAGGCAACCGAAATAAAGCGCTGATATTTTCCGGTGTGTTGATGCTTGTATCAATGGGGTCGCTGGCTGTACGCGGCTTGCAGATGGGCATTGATTTTACCGGCGGGACGCTGATTGAAGTCGGCTACCAGCAGGCGGCGGATTTGACGGTGCTGCGCAATACTCTGGATAGCGAAGGCTTTGCCGATGCTACGGTACAGAATTTTGGCAGCACAAAAGATGTCCTGATTCGCTTGAAGCCGCATGAAGGGGTGAGCAACGTCGATTTAAGCACCAAAGTGCTTGAGGCGATAAACAAAACGACTAATGAACCAGCAAGTGTCCGTCGTGTTGAGTTTGTAGGCCCCCAGGTCGGCGACGATCTGGCTGAGGACGGCTTTTTAGCCTTGTTGTATTCGACGATAGGCATCTTGATTTATGTGGCCTGGCGTTTCGAGTGGAAATTCTCGGTGGGCGCAGTCATTGCGACATTTCATGATGTCATTGTTACGCTGGGACTATTCTCTATTTTAGGGCTGGAATTCGACCTGACGGTATTGGCGGCGATTCTTGCGCTGATCGGTTATTCTTTGAACGACACCATTGTGGTTTATGACCGCATCCGCGAAAATTTCCGGCAATTAAGAAATAAATCGACCGAAGAAATCATGAATATCTCGGTTAATGTGACCTTAAGCCGAACCATCATGACCTCGTTTACGGTATTTCTGGTGCTGGTTTCGTTGTTTTTCCTGGGCGGCGAAGTGATTCATAATTTTTCCATTGCACTTTTATTCGGCGTGGTTTTTGGAACTTATTCGTCTATTTTTATCGCCAGTCCTATGGCTTTACTGTTGGGCGTCAGTCCTGAAGATTTGATGATCCCGGTAAAAGAAGGTGCGGAGTTGGACGGCAGGCCTTAACCGGCAGGTATTTTCAAAATATAGCGGTTGATCAGGTATAATCAGCCGCTTAACACTATTTATTCAAACTTGGAGTTTTAAAAAAAATGGCGATAGAACGCACTTTCTCAATCATTAAGCCTGATGCTGTAGCAAAAAATATAATCGGTGAAATTTACAGCCGCTTTGAAAAGAACGGTTTAAAAATCGTTGCTGCAAAAATGCTGCACTTGACTAAAGAGCAAGCCGAAGGTTTTTACGCAGAACACAGCGAGCGCGGTTTCTTTAATGATTTGGTCGCATTTATGGTTTCAGGTCCGGTGATCATGCAAGTACTGGAAGGCGAAAACGCGGTTCTTAAGCATCGCGATATCATGGGTGCAACCAACCCTAAAGAAGCGGCTGCTGGAACTATCCGCGCCGATTTCGCCAGTAGCATCGATGAAAATGCCGTACACGGCTCAGATGCTGTTGAAACCGCTCAAAGGGAAATTGCTTATTTTTTCTCAGGCAATGAAATCTGTGCTAGAACCCGTTAACACCAAAACCATCAATTTGCTCGATTACGACCGCTTAGGCCTCGCGACCTTTTTTGTCGACTTAGGCGAGAAGCCTTTTCGGGCGACACAGCTGCTCAAATGGATCTATCAGGAAGGCATCGAAGATTTCGACCTGATGACTAATTTTAGCAAGTCATTGCGCGCTTATCTAACTGAAAACTGCTACATCGCAACGCCGGAAATCGCGCTTGAAAAAGTCGCAACCGACGGTACCTATAAATGGGTCATGCAAACCCATTGCGGCAATCGGGTAGACACGGTCTTTATTCCCGAAGAGCGGAGAGGCACGTTATGCGTCTCATCGCAAATCGGTTGCGCGCTGGCTTGCACCTTTTGCTCAACTGGCCAGCAAGGCTTTAACCGTAACTTGACCACGGCGGAAATTATCGGTCAGTTATTCGTTGCGCAAAAACGCTTAGGTTCGGAAAACAGAATTACCAATGTGGTGATGATGGGCATGGGCGAACCGCTGCTTAATTTTAACAATGTGGTCGCGGCCATGAATCTGATGATGGACGATTTTACCTTTGGGCTGTCCAAGCGCCGGGTGACCCTCAGTACCTCGGGCGTCGTGCCGGCCATGTACCGCTTAACTCAGGTCTGCGATGTCAGTCTTGCGGTGTCGTTACATGCAGTGACCGATGAGTTAAGGGATGAACTAGTTCCGATCAATAAAAAATATCCGTTGAAAGAATTAATGGAAGCGTGTCGGGATAACGCAAAGATAGCGCCCAGGCGCACGGTCACTTTTGAATATGTGATGCTCGATGGCATTAATGACTCGATGCAGGATGCGCGGGGATTGATTAAGTTATTACAAACGGTGCCGTCAAAAGTCAATTTGATACCGTTTAACCCGTTTCCTAATTCGGTTTACCGTTGTTCCAGCAAAGAAGCGATCAATCGTTTTAAAACGCTGTTAAATGACGCAGGTATAGTCACCACCGTCAGAAAGACGCGCGGCGAAGATATTGATGCGGCCTGCGGGCAGTTGGTTGGACAGTTTAACGACAAAAGTCGCAGACGCTTGAAAAATCAAGCGGCAGATTCCGAACGTGCGGCCTGATAAATCAAAAAAGATTAATCGATTGGTGAGTGGCCTGCTCGTTGCGATGTTGGTGGCTTGTAGTTCGGCGAGCAGCATTAAACGTGATAATGCCGAAGATATACATTTGCAGCTGGGTGTGCGCTATCTAAGCATGAATAAGCTGGAGCTGGCTAAAGAGAACTTGCAGCTGGCATTAAAACGGGATTCGGATAACACGCAGGCACATAATGCCATTGCTTTTTTGTATGAGAAACTAAATCAGCCCGACAAAGCCAAAGAGCATTATGAAACCGCTCTGGGTCTTGCGCCTGATGATTTGGGCGTGAAAAACAATTTTGGTCGTTTTCTCTGTGAACATGGCGAGTCTGAACAAGGTATGGCGTTGTTGTCTGAGGCGAGCGCAAACCCGTTAAACGACAGGCAGTGGTTGGCATTAACCAATGCAGGAAGATGCCTACTGGGCATGGGCAACAAACAACAAGCCGAGACTTATTTCAGGCAAGCGCTGCAACTTGATAAAGCCTATGCGCCGGCATTATCGGAAATGCAAAAAATAGCCTATCAAAACGGCGATTTTTGGGCGGCAAAAGGCTTTTTGCAGCGCTATCTCAGCGTTGCAGCCCATACACCTGAAACCTTGTGGTTTGCTGCGCAAACCGAGCGGGTAATGGGTAATAAGGAGCTTGGCAAGGAATATAAGCGCTTATTGCTGGAAAAATTTCCGCTTTCAAATGAAGCAAAAAAAATCGCCGGACTTAAAGATTTTTAACATCGGCAGAACCCTTATTAACTATGGCCAATAATATTCAAGCAATTCGCGGCATGCACGATGTGCTTCCCGAACAGACTCCGCTCTGGCAATATGCGGAACAAAGCATCAGAGAGGTGCTCGGCGCTTATGGTTACAGCGAAATTCGGCTGCCCATCGTCGAAAAAACCGAGCTGTTTAAGCGTTCTATCGGCGAAGTGACCGACATCGTCGAAAAGGAAATGTATACCTTCGACGACCGGAACGGAGATTCTTTAACTTTGCGTCCCGAAGGTACGGCTGGTTGTCTTAGAGCCTGTCTGGAGCATGGTTTATTGCACAATCAGGTGCACCGGTTATGGTATTACGGGCCGATGTACCGGCATGAGCGCCCGCAAAAAGGCCGCTATCGCCAGTTTATTCAACTGGGTGTCGAAACCTACGGTATGGCAGGCCCTGATATTGATGCCGAATTGATCCTGCTGATGAATCGGTTATGGCTTAAGCTGGGCATCCGCGATAAGGTTCGTCTACAGCTTAATTCTTTAGGCACGATTGCCGAGCGTATTGTGTACCGGGAAAGTCTGGTCGGCTATTTTCAAAGCCGGTTGGATCAACTGGATGAAGACAGTTTGCGTCGGCTAGAGACCAATCCGCTACGGATTCTGGATACCAAAAACCCGGCGATGCAACAGGTTGTCGCCGGTGCTCCGGAATTAACCGACTTTTTGGGCGATGACAGTTCTCAACATTTTAAGGCAATAACCACGATATTGGATGATCTGGGCATCGCTTACGAAATTAATTCCCGATTAGTGCGCGGCTTGGATTATTACAGCAAGACGGTTTTCGAATGGGTCACCGACGAACTGGGTTCGCAGGGCACGGTGTGTGCCGGCGGGCGTTATGACGGACTGATAGAACAGCTGGGCGGCAAACCTAACTATGCGGTCGGTTTTGCGATGGGCATGGAGCGCTTGTTGGCGCTGATGGAAACGTTGGAGTGTGTGCAGTTGGCAAGACCCGTCGATGTGTACATGATTCGGGTCGGTGAAGCCGCCGAACAACAAGGCATGCGTTTTGCCGAAACCCTCAGGAATGAAATTCCCGGCTTGAAATTACAGGTGAATTGCGGCGGCGGCAGCTTTAAAAACCAGTTTAAAAAAGCCGACAAAAGCGGCGCCGAATTTGCGATCATTCTGGGCGACGATGAAGTCAGTCGCGGCGAGGTCAGCGTCAAACCGCTACGCAATAATGAGCAAGAGCAGCAGAATATGTCTCAGCAGCAGGCGCTTGAGTTTTTACAACAATGTAGGTCGGGTTAGCGTGCGTAACCCGACGCATCGAACCGACAATGTCGGGTTACGCTACGCTAACCCGACCTACTCGCTTCGTGTTCTTCGTGGTAAAAAGCTTTACCCATTTTAAAAACAAACAAGAGAAAAACAAGTGGAAATGTACGATAGCGAAGAAGAACAAGTCGAGGCCCTACAAAGATGGTGGAAAGAAAACTCAACAGCTACCTTCGTAGGTATAGCCATGGGACTGGTCATTATTCTGGGCTGGAATTACTGGCAGGATCATAAACAAGAGCAGGCTGCGCAAGCATCTGCAACTTACGATCAATTGCTGAAAGCATTGGACAGCGATCAAAAAGATAGTGTCGACAAACTGGCCGAACGTATGCAACAGCAGTTTAAAGGCAGCGAATATGCCGCGTTCAGTGGCTTATTGCAGGCTAAGTTCTTATCTCAGCAAGGCGATTTCGCCGCTGCCAAGCAGATCTTGAAGACTATTGCATCAGAGTCAAATAAACAGTTGAGCAATATCGCCAGAATAAGGCTGGTGCGTTTGATGCTGGCTACCGGCGAATATGAGCAAGGCTTGCAGCTGATTAACGAAGTGGATGCAAAACAGGCATCCAGCTTTTCAGCCAGTTATGATGAATTGGTGGGCGATTTGTACGTAGCACTGGATCGTTTGGATGAGGCTCGTACAGCGTATCAAAATGCCTTGAGAGATGGGCAGTCGTCGCCGTTGTTACAGTTCAAAATCGATGACCTGACCGCTCAAGAAAAATTAGACACTCAAAAATAATGAGTAACTACTCAAGCGATATGAGCCAGGCGAAAGGCGAAAGACATAAGGCGAAAGGTAAGTTCGTCTTGTGTCTTGTGCCTTGTATCTTCCTATTAACAGGCTGCGCGACTGTTGAAACGCTTAGCGAAGGTGTTGCCGGCATTACCGATTACTTTCTTGGCGGTGAAGACAACGCCGATCCACCGAGCGTCTTGATTGAGTCTACCCCTGAAATCAAGATTGAAGTGGTCTGGAAAGAATCGGTGGGTGTAGGGACTAACGCGCCATCTTTCAAACTGATTCCTATCATCGGCAGCGGCAACGAGCAATCCTTAAAACTGATTCCGGCTATCGGCAGCGGCAAGATACTGGCGGCGGATCACGCGGGATTGGTTCAGGCCAGAAGCATGACCACCGGCAATTTAATCTGGGAGACTGAAACCGGCGTGCAGTTTTCCGGGGGTCCCGGTCTTGGTCAAGGTAGCATGATTTTAGGTTCCAGCGATGCCGAAGTCGTTGCTTTAAACATTGAAACCGGCGCTGTGTTGTGGAAATCTATAGTATCCAGCGAAGTACTTTCGGTGCCTGTGGTTGCTAACGGTATTGTGGTGGTTCGTACTACGGACGGCGCGGTGATTGCCCTTGATGAAAAAACCGGTGGCAAGCGCTGGAATTATGAGCGTACCGTACCGGCGTTAAGTATACGCGGAACCGGATCGCCGTTGATCGTCGAGGATAACGTCATCGGCGGCTATGATAACGGTAAAGTCATGGCCTTGCGTCTAGCTGACGGCAAATATGTCTGGGAAACCAGCATTGCCGTCTCCAAAGGGCGCTCTGAGATTGAACGGCTGGTCGATCTGGATGTCGATCCTATCGTGATTAACGGCGTGATTTACGTTGCCAGCTATCAGAGCGGCATAGCGGCCATTTCAGAGTTGGATGGCGATGTATTGTGGCGCAATGAAACCATTTCATCCCATTCCGGATTGAGTCATGATGACCGGTATTTATACCTGGCCGATTCACAAAGTCATGTCTTGCAGATCGATCAGCGCAGCGGTGCGGCCTTGTGGAAGCAAAAGGATTTGCATCAAAGACGATTAACCGCCCCCGCCACCTATGAAAATTATGTGGTGGTAGGGGATTTTGAGGGCTATGTGCATTGGTTGTCCATTACCGATGGCAGGCAGCTGGGTCGCGTGCAAGTGACCGATGCTGCAATCGATGCTCAGCCTATTGTGGTAGATAATACCGTTTATGTTTATGCAAAAGACGGCACCCTTGCCGCTTTAAAAGTTCAATAAAAATATGTTACCTGTCATAGCCTTAGTAGGGCGACCCAATGTGGGCAAGTCCACCTTATTCAATTATTTAACGCGCAGCCGCGATGCTTTGGTTGCGGATTTTTCAGGATTAACCCGGGACCGGCAATACGGCCGGGTGAAACTGGGCGATCGTCCCTGTCTGGTCGTCGATACCGGCGGTATAGCCGATGATGCCGAAGGTATAGAAAGCTTTGCCAGGAAACAGGTGCAGGTCGCGCTGGAAGAGGCGGACATCGTGTTTTTCATGGTTGACGCACGCGAAGGCTTGAGCGCTTCCGACAAGGTGATTGCCGATACCTTGAGAAAACTGGAAAAGCCGGTGGTATTGGTCACCAATAAGATGGACGGCCTTGACGCCAACATGGCCGCAGCGGATTTTTATTCGCTGGCATTGGGCGAACCGGTGCAGATATCCGCCTCTCACGGCAGAGGGATACCCGAGTTACTGGAAAAAGTTAACCAATTGCTGCCGGCAGATGCTAATGCAGTCGAAGAGGCACATGGCGGCATCGGTATCGCCGTGGTCGGACGGCCCAATGTCGGTAAATCGACGCTGGTCAACCGCTTGTTGGGTGAAGAACGGGTTATCGTATTTGATGAGCCGGGGACGACCCGTGACAGCATCTATATCCCATTCGAACGCAACGGCAAACTGTATACACTGATCGATACCGCAGGGATGCGCAGAAGATCAAAAATAGCCGAGACCATCGAAAAGTTCAGCGTCATTAAATCGTTACAGGCGATTGAAAAATCCAATGTGGTCATTTACTTAATTGATGCACAGGAAGGCATCACCGATCAGGACGCGCATTTATTAGGTCTGGTATTGGAAGCCGGACGAGCCTTGATTATCGGGCTGAACAAATGGGACGGCATCAGCGCCGACCAAAAGGCCACCATTCATCGGCAGCTCGATGTCAAACTGTCCTTTCTTGAGTTTGCTGAAAAACACCCAATTTCTGCGTTGCACGGCAGCGGTGTCGGCAAAATGTTCGATGTCGTACAGCAATTGTACGCGGCGGCAATGCTCGACATGTCCACGCCGGTGCTGACCCGAATACTGAAAGAAGCCACCATCGCGCATCAACCGCCGATAGTGAATACGCGGCGTATTAAGCTCAAATACGCGCATCAGGGCGGGCGAAATCCGCCGGTCGTGGTCATTCACGGTGTGCAGACCGATGTGTTGCCGGAATCTTACAAACGTTATTTAGTGAACTACTACCGTGACAAAATGGGCTTGGTCGGAACGCCGATACGCTTGGTGTTCAAGTCGCCGGTCAACCCGTTTCACGGACAAAAGAAAAAAATGACTGAGTGGCAGGTAAAAAAACGCGAACGCTTGATGAGGCGGGTTAAGAGTAAGAAAAAGGATTGATAAGGGGTAAGGCGAAAGGGTAGGGGCAACCGGCTGGTTGCCCCTTGCTTAAATTAACAAGCGAGGAAATAATCATGGCTACAATCACATTTCAAGGCAAACCCATCAATACTTGCGGCGAATTGCCAGCGGTAGGCAGCGCGGCTCCTGCATTCATCCTGACTAGCCGTGAGTTAAAAGATGTCACCCTGGCAAGCTATGCCGGCAAACGGAAAGTGCTGAATATCGTACCCAGCCTGGATACCCCGACCTGCGCCGCTTCAACGCGCAAATTCAACCAGAAAGCGGCGCATCTGGACAACACCGTGGTGTTGGCCGTTTCCGCCGACCTGCCTTTTGCACAAAGCCGTTTTTGCGAATCGGAAGACTTAAAAGACGTTATCCCGCTGTCAACCTTCCGTTCCAGTTTCGCTAATGATTACGGCGTCAACATCGTCGATACCCTACTTGCTGGATTAACCGCCCGCGCCATCGTCATTATCGATGAGCATGACCAAGTGATATACACGCAATTGGTCAGCGAAATCGCTAACGAGCCTGATTATGAAAGCGCCTTGGCGGTGTTGTAAGGCTCTTAATCAAATCACCCCAACCAACCGAAGATCAATGGGGCAGTATTGTTGATTTTTATCAATTTAATCTGACCACTTTGATTACCTTTGATTATTCATAATATAAATAGGTGTACAGAATATACACCTATTTCTGAGTTTTATTAGACGCCTATTTAGGTGTTTACTTATGCCTTTAGGTAGGAGTAATTCACATGGAGATGGGTCGTGACATCTTGCCGCAGCAAGCGCAACGCATGTTGAAATATGACGCTGTGATAAAATAGCGTCCAAACGATGTCCGTCCTTATTAAAAAATAAAGTAAAATAGCCGCTTTTCAAAATCTCACTCTGTGGATATGAAGCAGACAGCAAAGGTAACTCATGAAGAATTATAAAATCGCAGTGTTGTCCGGTGATGGCATCGGACCTGAAATTATGCGAGAAGCCATCAAAGTTCTCAAACTTATTGAAGAGCGTAACGACGTTGCTTTTGAACTGATGCCTGCCGCTTTCGGCGCCTGTGCTTATTTTGAATTCGGCGATGCATTTCCGCAGTCGACCATGGATATTTGCGACCAAGCCGATGCTATTCTTAAAGGCCCGATTGGTTTGAGCCATGAACAATCCAAAACCATTCCCATCGATAAGCAACCTGAACGCGGCGCGCTGCTGCCGATGCGTCGCCGTTATAATACTTACGCAAACTTTCGGCCGGTTTTTCTGCCCAAAGCCTTGGCGCATTTTTCGCCGCTAAAGCCTGAAATAATCGGCGAAGGTATCGATATTATTATGGTGCGCGAACTGGTCGGCGGCTTGTATTTCGGCCACAAGGAAACCGGCATTAACGAGCAGGGCTTGCGTTATGTCAAGGAAACCCTGGAATATGACGAACACCAAATCAGCCAGATTCTGCATCAGGCGTTCAAACTAGCCCAGAAGCGTAAGAAAGTGCTGCACAATATTCATAAAAGCAATGTGCTGAAATCTAGCGTGTTGTGGAATGAAATACTGGATGAAGTGGCTAAAGACTATCTCGACGTGGAAGTTATCCATCAGCTGGTCGATTCGGCCGCGACTAATCTGTGTTTGAATCCCACTCAGTTCGACGTAATGGTCATGGAAAACATGTTCGGCGACATACTCAGCGATCAGGGCGGCGGTATCTTGGGTTCACTGGGGCTGATGCCTTCCGCCTGTATCGGCGATGAAAAAGCCTATTACGAACCGTCGCATGGTTCGGCTCCGGACATTGCTGGTAAAAATATCGCTAATCCTTATTCGATGATCGGCTCGGTGGCGATGATGTTGGAAAACAGTTTCGGCATGGTCGAAGAAGCCAAGAATGTCTGGGATGCGATGCAAGGCGTGTTTGGCGACGGTTATTCGACCGCCGACCTGTCCAAGCCGGGCAGCGGCGTTACGATGATCAGCACCGAGGAGTTTGGCGATAAGGTGGTTGAAAAACTGAGGCAGATGCCGACGGTGTAGTCGGTTTGAAAACTAAGCAGACCTTCCAGGTTTTTAAAACCTGGAAGGTCTAACTTGCAGTGTTCGTGTAGGACATGCCGTGGGAGCTTGGTGAGTCCTTTTTAAGCTATGTAGCCGATATAAGCCCGATAGCCAGCATAAGCCGACAGCATCAGGAAGAGGGTTCCGCTGATCTTGTGCAGTAGCACTAACGGAACCTTCTGCAAGATAGTCCGTCCGGCCAGAATCCCTAGGGCTGATGTCGATGCCAACGCGACTGTCGAACCCAGCCATACGGCGGTCGGCACGGTGGTGCTGCTTAAGCCGACAACCGCCAGCTGGGTTTTGTCGCCGAATTCAGCCACGGTAATCAATAAAAAAGTGGTCAAGAAAATCCCGTGACCGCTTTTTTCCTTAACCTCCGCATTTTCATCGTCCATTTCCACACGTAAGGAATGAATGCCGAATCCGGCAAACAGGACAGCGACGATGGTCGCAACGATATATTCCGGCAACCAGCTGGCAATGGCTACGCCAAAAATAACGGCCAAGGTGTTTAAAAAGGCAAAGGCTGCGATAGCGCCCAGCAGAACCGGCATGGCTCTGTGCCTGGATGCCAGTGTCATGCACACCAGTTGGCTTTTGTCACCGATTTCAGCGGCTGCAATCAGTGCAAAACTGGTCAGCGCCGTGGCTGATATTTCGCCGAAGTTGCCATTATTTAGCAATAATAAAAAATTCTGTAAAGAGCCTTGAATATTTTCGAAAATAGATGTGATGTTAAGCGACGCTAGAAAATGTTGTAAATAGCTTTGTAGATGATCCATTTTATTTCCTGATGTTGCTATTCAGTAGCCAAAAATAGAACATTGTATTTGATGGCGCTGAGTAAGGCATTAACCGAGCATGTTGTCCAAGATCATCATAATGATGAAGCCTATCATCAGTGCAAAGGTGGCATAGCGCGAACGGCCATCGGAATGGGTCTCGGGAATAATTTCTTCGCTGATTACAAACAGCATGGCACCGGCGGCAAAGCCCATGGCTATCGGCAGGATGGGCTGGAACAGAGTGACCATGGTAATGCCGAGCAAGCCGCCGACCGGTTCAACTAGGCCGGTTAGCGTGGCAATACCCACGGCTCGCCATTTGTTGTAGCCTAGCCCGACCAGGGGCAGGGCGACGGCTAGGCCTTCGGGGATATTTTGCAGGGCTATGGCGATAGCCAAAACCACACCGTTTTTCATTTCCCCTGAACCGAAACTGACCCCGACAGACATGCCTTCAGGAAAGTTATGGAGGGTGATCGCAATGATGAACAGCCAGACTTTGTTTAGGGAATTCAGCCTGACATCAGCAATTGAATCAAGGTGTACATGCGGCAACTGGCGGTCGGCATAATGAATAAACAACGCGCCGATCATCATGCCTATCGACACGATATAAATGCCTTTGCCCGGCCAGATCAGGTTGCCGTACGCCATGCCGGGAACCAGCAGAGAAAAGGCGGTTGCCGCCAGCATGACTCCGGCGGCGGCACCGAGCATGCTGTTGAACAGGTTTTTAGAGATGTCTTTGAAAAATAGGACAGGTAAAGCACCAAGGCCTGTAGCCAGTCCGGCCAAGATGCTGGCTAGAAAGCCGATAACAACAATCTTACCGAAAATTAAATATAAACTTCCAAAAACCACCAACTGCGACAACAGGAATAATCCGAGCACTGTCGCCCAGCGTTGTAGTGGCGGCATAGCCAGCAGTTTTTGATAGTTCTCGCTGGATTTTATCGCGGCTAATTGATCTTCAAAGTAGCGTTGAGATTTAGCTATAGTCTGTGTTATTAAGGTCATAAGGTCTACCTGCATCAGCTCGTTTGGGAATGTGCGTGAGGCATTATAACCAATTGTGGTGGGTTAGCCCTTTGAAAGTGTTACCGGGATGTAAGTGCTTGGCGTGAGCGGTTGTCGAGTGCCATGGATGGCAAGCTGTGTATCCTTGTAGTCTGAATTCAGGGACAAATTATTTGCATTAATCCGAAGGGTGTCAGGCAGGATAA
This sequence comes from Methylobacter sp., assembly GCA_038922535.1. Lineage (GTDB taxonomy): Bacteria > Pseudomonadota > Gammaproteobacteria > Methylococcales > Methylomonadaceae > Methylobacter_A. The sequence goes on from JBCKWO010000015.1 coordinate 14,520, forward strand.
CCTGACAGTTCGTCATTACGATATTCAGCTAATTTTTAATCCCAATACCTTTATGCAAAAGGTAAAGGCTAAACAAGGTTAAGGTAACAATAAATCCGCCGGTAATGATAAAGGTCAGCTGAATATCAATATCGGTCACGCCGATCAAGCCGTAACGAAAGGCGTTGACCATGTATAAAATGGGATTTCCCATTGATATGCTCTGCCAAATGCCGGGCAGCATGTCTACCGAATAGAAAACGCCGCCCAGGTAGCTTAAGGGGGTCAATACAAAGTTCGGGATAATCGAAATATCATCAAAACTTTCCGCAAGTAGCGCATTGATAAAACCGGCTAAAGCAAATACGGTGGCGGTCAGCACGACGATAGTCAGAGCAATGGCGATATTATTGACCTTAATGTCTGCAAACAGCAGTGATATTAAAGTCACTACAACGCCCACCAGCACTCCACGGATAATGCCGCCGCTGACATAGCCGCTTAAAATCACCCAGTTGGGTATCGGTGCAACCAACAGTTCCTCAATATTGCGCTGGAATTTGGTCGAGTAAAACGAAGACACCACATTGGCGTAAGAATGGCTAATAACCGACATCAGGATAATGCCGGGGACGATATAGTTCATGTAGCTGGCGCCGCTGATAGTGCCGATACGGTCGCCGATCAATTTTCCGAAAATCAAAAAATACAGTGCAGTGCTGATGGCTGGCGGCAGCAGGGTTTGTGGCCATATCCTGATAAAACGAAGGATTTCCTTGGTAACAATGGTTCTAAAGGCAATGGAGTAATTCATCGTTGAACTCCTGTTGGGTTCGAGTCGATCAAATCCATAAATAACTGTTCCAGCCGATTGGTTTTGTTTTTCAAGCTGACGACTTCGATATGCTGTGCGCTTAGCTGGCTAAACAGCTTGTTAAGCCCGTGCTCTTTAGGTACGGCGACATTAAGCGATTTGCCTTCCGCGCGCTCAATTTGATAGCCTTCAATGACCGGCACCGTAGCGATGGGTTGCGCTAGATCCAGCACGAAATGTTCCACATGCAGCCTCGCCAGTAAGCTTGCCATATCGGAATTTTCAACAATTAGCCCATGATTGATGATGGCGATATTGCGGCACAAGCTTTCCGCTTCTTCCAGATAGTGCGTGGTTAAAATGATCGTCGTGCCTTGCTGATTAATGTCCTGCATCATTTGCCACATGGAACGGCGTATTTCTATATCGACGCCAGCGGTCGGCTCGTCAAGAATCAGTAATTTGGGTGCATGAACCAGCGCTCTGGCTATCATAACCCGGCGCTTCATGCCGCCTGACAAGCGCCTAGAAACGGTATCGCGTTTGTCCCACAAATCCATTTGCTTCAGGCAGTATTCGGTGCGTTGCAAGGCCAGTTTGCGCGGCATACCGTAATAACCAGCCTGATTGAGCACGATGCTTTTGACGGTGTCGAACTGGTTGAAATTGATTTCCTGCGGAACCAGACCAATGCAGCTTTTGGCTGTTTCCCGATCACGTCTTAAATCATGCCCGAAGATACTGACCGAGCCGCTGGTTGCATTGACCAATGAACTGATAATGCCTATGGCGGTTGACTTACCGGCACCATTCGGCCCCAGCAACGCAAAAAAGTCACCGGCCTCGACATCAAGATCGATACCTTTTAAGGCTTCAAAGCCATTATTATAGGTTTTCTTAAGATTACGCAGGGATAATGCATTCATGCTTTAAGGTTTAAGGTTCAAGGTTCAAGGTTCAAGGTTAAAGGCGCAAGGTTAAGGGTCAAGGTGTAGAGGTTAAAGGCACAATGTTAAATGTGCAAGGTTCAAGATGTAAAAAACCCCTTGAACCTTGAACCTTGAACCTTTAACCTATCCAATATTAACATGCCCCATAGACAAAACTGGATTACCCGTGCCGAAGACCCCCCCTGAAATCGTTGCCGCTGTTGACCTTGGCTCTAACAGTTTTCACATGATTGTTTGCAGTTTAACCGATGGCAATTTACAAACGCTCGACCGCCTTAAGGAAATGGTCAGGCTGGCTTCCGGTCTGGACAAAAGAAACTATCTCGATACCGATACCCAGGAGAGAGCTTTAGAGTGCCTGGAGCGGTTCGGGCAACGAATCCGCAATTTTCCGGCGGAAAGCGTCCGCGTGGTCGGTACCAGCACCTTGCGCATGGCTAAAAATTCGCAACAGTTTTTGGACAAGGCTGAAAAAGCACTCAACCATCCCATCCATATTATTTCAGGCATAGAAGAAGCCCGCTTAATCTATCAGGGCGTGGCACATAGCCTGGGCAGCAACGCTAATTTACGTCTGGTTATGGACATAGGCGGCGGTAGCACCGAGTACATCATAGGCTCAGGCGATACGCCCAAGGTAAAAGAAAGTACGCCCATGGGTTGCGTGCTGGTCAGTAATGCCTTTTTTAAGGACGGAAAATTATCCAAAAATGCCTTCACCCAGGCAACCTTGTTCGCCGAACAGCAGCTTGAACCGATCCAAAAACGGTTTCAGCGTAAAAACTGGGACGAAGCCATCGGTGCATCGGGCAGTTTACGGGCTATCGATAAAGTCCTTAAAGTTAAAAACTGGAGCAATAACGGCATAACTAGGGAAGGTCTGGAACATCTGGTCGCTCATCTTAACCAGTGCAATCATGTTGATGAACTCAATTTGCCGGAACTCGATCCCCAGCGTCTCCCGGTATTTCCAGGCGGCGTGGCTATTGTCTACGCCACTTTTAAAAGCCTGGGCATTGAGCAAATGACCGTTTCCGATGGCGCGCTTAGGGAAGGCTTGATTCAGGATTTACTGGGGCGACTTTATGATCATGATATTCGCTCTGCAACCGTACAGGCTCTGGCGGATCGTTATCATATCGATAAAGAACACGTCTCCCGCATCAAACGGACGATTAGCTCCATATTGGAACAATTGGGTAATGATTTTTGCGCCCCTAACCACGAAGACGTCGTGCAGTTTTTAAACTGGGCCGCAGACCTGCATGAGATGGGGCAAGACATCGCTCACAGTCAATACCATAAACACAGCGCTTACATCATTGAAAATGGCGACTTTGCCGGTTTTTCTAGGCAGGATCAGATTTTATTGTCAGTCATCGTTAGAGCGCACCGACGTAAATTTTCACGTTCCCCGTTTAATGAATTACCATCCCCTTGGAATGTTGATGCACCCCTGTTGACCGTTATTTTGCGCTTGTCGGTGTTGCTGCACCGCAATCGCCAGGAGCATGAGCTGCCTGATTTTAAAATATCGCTAATAAAATCAAAAATCCGCCTACAGTTCCCAGAGCATTGGCTAGCGCAGGCGCCGCTGACCCATGCCGACTTAATTCAGGAAGCCGATTATTTGAAATCAGCTGGATTCAAACTGGAATTTTCCTAAGCGACGTATGAAAACTTTATTTCGAATCCCGCTCTATTGCCTAATTGCGCTGGTGATTTTATGCGCGATGCTGGTTTTTTTCGGTGTTGGCGACAAACCTGAGCTGGAAGTGGGCTGGTCGCCGACCCGTGACGATCTGGTCAGGGCAAAAAAAATCCTGCATGAAGGCTCTAAAACCAAACCTGATGAAATTGGCATCATCGAATTGAGCGAAGCCGACCTGAACCTTGCCGGTAATTATTTGTTAAACCGTTACAGCAAAAGCGCAGTCAATTTGGAGTTGAAAAATGATGAGTTGAGATTTAACGTCACCATGACTTTGCCCAATAAAAGCCTGGGTAAGTATTTGAACGTCAGCTTTAGATTAGGCAACGTTGAAGGCAGCGATCTTCCCGTTATCACCAAGTTTAAGGCTGGAAAGCTATTGCTCCCTGCAAAATTGGCCGCCTTTGTTATTGACACCGTCATTCAGCATTCATCATTGAATGAATATTTTATTCTGGCAACCCGTCCAATCAAGGCGGTTAGAATTGATGACCAAAAGCTCAGCATTACTTATTTCCCCAACAAGGACACCTTGATCCAGGCGCGAAACTTCCTGACTCATACCGGCGATAATTCTACCTTGAACATCTATCAGCAAAAACTGGCCGACATCGTTGCTAAACATGATCCGGCATGGCGTTTGTCGCTGGCGGATTTGTTGCGTCCGCTGTTCGAATTGGCTTACCAGCGTTCCACATTGGAAACTGCCATAGATGAAAATAGAATGGCCATAGCCACGATTAACGAGTATGTCAATAAACAGGAGACCCAAAAACTCCTGTCTACCCCTGATGCCACGGCTACATCCGGGCAACAATATGCTGCTTTTTTATACAAACGCATAGATTTGGCTCAACATTTTATAGGTTCGGCCGCGCTCACCGTGTCGATAAACAAGCAAGTCGCACAAATCGCCGGTGAAGAAAAAGAATTAAGCGATGCACAGGGCGGCAGTGGTTTTAGTTTTATTGATTTGGCTGCCGACAAAGCCGGTACCCGCTTTGGTGAAATGGCCATATCATCGCCGGAAAGTGCGCGAAGAATGCAAAAAGCCATGTCCGGGATCAAAGATTACAGTGATTTTATGCCTGATCCGAGAGATCTTTCCGAGCACATGAATGCAGACGAATTTAAACAACGCTTTGAATCCGTAAACAGCCCGATTTACCAGGAAGTCTTAAAACAGATCGATGCCCGTATTGAAGCAACGCCTATTTACAGCGAGTAGGGGCGGATTGCATCCGCCCGTGATGAAAAATGCAAAATTTCCTGTTTAATTTGTATCTGCCCCCAATAACGTTCGGCTCATTTTTTGCTTAAAGTTTTTTGTCGCGATCGTTCCAAATAAACGATCAACTCCTCCTCGGTCGCCCAACCGCTTAAATAATGACAGACCATTTCATAGGTCGCCTTGTTGGGTGCGCGCCCGATCCAGAGACTCAGCAGCAGGCTGGCGATAATGGCGGCATAGACTTGGAAGGTAACGCCGTTGGCGGATTGACTCAGTAGATGCCGACAGCCCAGCACGCATTTCAGCCAGCGGAAAAATAATTCCACGGTCCAGCGGTAGCGATAGGCGAGTGCAACCAATTCGGCATCAAGATCCAGTCGATTGGTCACCAAAATGAGGGTCTCGACGGTGCCATTGCCCCGGCATTTTCCGGTGTTGACCCAGACCAGACGAAACGGCTGCGGTAAAACCGGTGAGTGATGAGGTGTACCTGTGCCCAGGCAGCGCAGCTGCACATCCCGGACGACACCTGCCGCCCGTGCAGCCTCAGTCAATGGACACTCCCTGCCTACCTCATAAACGACATTCGCCTTAACCCGACCGACAAAACTGCACGGTTGGTCGTGCAGCTCCTGGAACAAGCTATAGTCCGTATAGCCCCGATCGAACACATAAAAACCGCCGGGCTGTACGAAGCGTCGCAACTCGGCGCGTTCCGAACCTATACCGGCGGTCACCGAGACCGCAATCGGATTGGCCTTGAACACCGAGAAGGCGACATGCAGCTTGGCAGCCCGATGTTGGTCATCTTGCCACAATGCCCAAGCCATGCGCGGCAGTGCCGGCAACAAGCTGCCGTCGACCGCGACCAACGGCAGTAGCGCGGCCGGACCAGAACCGGGCTGGGGTGTCGGCAGACGGCTGACGAGAGTGGCAATAACCTTTTCCAACAAGGCCGCATCAAACACCTGCTGGGCTTCGCTGAGCGACCCCAGCGAAGTGCGGTGAATACCCAAGTGCTTGACCTTGCTCAGGTCTGTCGTTCGTTGGAGTCCGCGCAAGCTGGTAATCGTGGGATTGAAAAAGTACAGCAATAATAATAGCGCATACTGATCGTAAAACAGGTTCCGATTGCCGGCACGGTCACGTTCGGCACCGGCCTCATGCCAATCCGTTAACAGCGAACCCAGCAATTGCAGGTATTTGAAACCTTGAAGTTGTTCCTCCGTATGAGGACCCCATGGAACGCTCATAGCAATCTCCTACTGAAATAGAACTATATTTATTGTCTTGAACATCATATTCCTTTATGTTCTCAAACAAAATCCGTGCCGAACACTATTGACATGAAGCACAAAAGGCAACAGATGAGAAAATGAAGCGCACCGATGAAAAGCTTGAGCGTATCGGCATTAGTCTAGGCAATATGAAGCGAAACCAAGGTGATGTAGCCGAGGAGTTTTTCTTTAACAGCTTGATAAAAGACAACCATCTGGGCGCTATCCATTTTGACGATATAGTAAAAAACATGGAAAAGCATCGAGGTCAAATTCAGGCAGAATATGATTTGGTGTTGACTAATGGCGATGCCATTGGCATTGTAGAAGTCAAATACAAAGCCCATGAAAATGATCTGGATAAACTAGACCGCAAGATGAAATTCTTTAAACAACTATTTCCAATTTACAAAAACTACAAACAATATGGAGCCATTGCCTCATTTCACATTAATGATGACGCTAAACAAGAAGCCTTAAGACGCGGTTATTTTGTATTGCAACGAAGTGGTGATTTGATTCATACCGAAAGTGGCGACCCTTTGATGGTGTTGTAGGAATGTAATCAACGCGGTAAGGCGTAATCCGCATGATAACCTTGCCATTCGGCGCAATACGCTACGCTATTGACGCCCTACGTTGTTGGAATATCCCTATTTCCAAATACTAACAATATTGGTAAAGTCGTCCGTCCAAGGCTTCATATCGAAATATAAGGGCATTTTTTGCCATTTTCCTAGACCACTTAGGCGTAACGGCTCCAGTGTTTCGGTCTGTCTTGCCATCACCACCCAATCGGTCGCAACCACCAGCGGGATGTCCTGTTGCGGCTTGAATTCCTGAATCAGCGCGGCCAAATGCAAGGCTTCCGCATTAATCGACAATACTTTTTTCAGCGACAAATGGCGGTTGGTCATATGAAATGCCAAGATTCCGCCTGGTTTGAGTTTTTTGAAATACAGCTCCAGCGCTTCCTTGGTCAGCAGATGGGTCGGCACCGAATCGGAACTGAACGCATCCATCACTAATAAATCAAAGTGTTGATCGGGCTCTTTTTCCAGCGATAAACGGGCGTCGCCGACGCGCATGACGGCGTTATGGGCGCATTGGCTCAGGTAACTGAAATAGGCGGGGTTACTGGCAATATCGACAACCAGCGGATCGATTTCGTACAGGGTCCAGTTTTGTTGATCTTTGGCATAACAAGCTAATGCCCCCGCGCCCAATCCGACTACGCCGATATTCCAGGCTTGATCGGACTTGTCGAATTCCTTAAACAACTGCCCCATAGGCCCAGGACGACTGTAATAAGTCAGCGGTATGGTGCTTAGGTTTGCAGCCAAGCGCTGCGCCCCGTGCTTGGTGGTACCGTGGAACAGCTCATGATAGCTTTCAGGCTTGCCTTGTTCATCGGTCAACACGGCTTCACGTACCGCCAGCACGCCAAAAAAGGAGCGCTCTTGATAAAGCGTGTGCGATGACAGGCTATGCACGCCGAGGGCAAGGAAGATAATCGCGCCGGTTATCAACGCGAAGCCGACCGGACGCGCCCTGAGTAGATAGGTTAAAACGGTTAGTCCTATCAGGCTGATGACGATGGCATCGAAATACGGGAGCAAATCAGCCACGGTTGCATGAACAACAATCCCGGCAATAACCAGCAGGGCAGGGGCTATTATTTGCAAAATCAAGCCGGTATTTAGCGATAGTTTCAGGCCGGGACGCAGTAGCAAGGCCGCAACAATCATGATCGGGTATTCATAAACGGCGTTGAACACAAACGGCGCGACAAAAGTGTTGAACATGCCGCCCAACATCCCCGCAAACGACATAATCAAATAGAACGTCGTCAAATGCCGGGTATGCGGCCTTAATTTAGCCAGTTCGCCGTGACAGACCATCACCGCAAAGAAAAACGCGATCAGGTGCAAAATCAGGTAGGCCCAATAAGGCAAATCCGCCGGATTAATGAATGCGTAGGCGATAAAAGGCAACAGGAAAATTGGTTGCAGCCTCACCATCAGCGGATGGATAAGGTCGTTCCATTTGGAAAAAACGATAACAAACGACAATAAATACAGCGTCAGCGGGATGATCCACAACAGCGGCACGGAGGCAATATCGGTGCTGATGAAGTTGGTCAGGCCAAGTAACAAGCTGGATGGCACTAAGGCCAAAGCCAGCCAATGTAGTTGGGTGGCAAGGCTGAGATTATTATCGTCGGCGATCGCATCTATGTCTTTTTGCTGTTCGGTTGTTTGTCGGCTTTTCCAGAGCACAAAAGCGCAGCCTGCAATCAGCAGGCACAGCAGCAGGTAGCCTATGCCCCAGTAACTCTTCTGGTTAGCCAGTCCGATATTCGGTTCAAGCAGGAACGGGTAGCTCAGCAATGCAATCAGGCTGCCGGTATTACTGGCTGCATAGAGATAATAAGGGTCATGGCTGGTAGAGTGGCCGACATGGGCGAACCATTTTTGAATCAGCGGCGCGGTGGTGGAAACCACGAAAAAAGGCAGGCCGATCGCAAGAAATAAAGTCCAGAACAGCCAGAAGGTCGGATTGCTATCGGTCGGCGGGACGGTGTTTTCTGGCAAGGCTAACGGCAGTGCTAGAAAACTGATCAGTATCAGCGCAGCATGGATCTGGATTTGGCGATGCTGAGTGTAGCGTGTAGACAGAGTGTGCGCGTAAAGATAACCCAGAAACAAGATGCTCTGGTAGAACACCATGCAAGTGTTCCAGACCGCAGGCGAACCGCCCAGCAACGGTAATAAAATCTTTCCGAACAGCGGTTGCAGCACAAACATCAGCGACGCACTGGTGAATAAGGTTGCGGCAAACAGGAAAATCAGCGGGAAATTGCGGTCGGTTGTAGCTTGTGGATGGTGGCTCATTATTTTTATAGGTAGAGCCTTAGAGGCTTTAATTTTTAATGCGCCAATGATAAAGCATTTGTCGCCGGTTGGGGCAGTTGAAAATTAAAAATGGTGTATATTTTCACTAAACACACTTTGCTTGGCTTGTCAGCTATTTAATGGTATATAGCTTTTTATGAGGTGTCTTATGCCGACTGGATCTGTTTTTGTAAATAACCGTACGCAAGCGGTAAGGCTTCCCGCTGAAACCCGCTTTCCTGAAAATGTAAAAAAGGTCATCGTTCGCGTAGTGGATCAGGATCGTGTGTTATCTCCCATTGAAAGCGCTTGGGATAGTTTTTTCCTGTCGGAAGAATATGTTACCGATGACTTCAGGACTGAGCGTACATCACAGGAACAGCAAGACAGGGAAGCTCTCTAATGCTGAAATACATACTGGTTACTAATAATCTTCGCGAGTTTGAACGTGTTGTGGTGTTGCGTTTGGATAATTGGGTTTAGTTATAGCAATACTTAAGGCATTATTCGTGGCATACGAAGTATTGCACTGCTGGAGAGGCTATTATTCGATGCAATACTTCGCTAAAACTTTCGTACTACAACGACCCAAAATAAGCCGCTAGTGCCTTAAAATCAGCCTCAGGGAGGTTGGCGACAATGGCTTGCATCGGCCCGCTTTTACGCGAACCTGCCTTGAAGGCTTGTAATTGTTGCTCAAGGTATTCGGGATGTTGTCCTGCTAGTCTTGGGAACTGCCCGTTACCTGCACCCGTCGAACCGTGGCATCCCAGGCACATACCGGCTTTGGCTTCGCCTGACTTTGTCAATGCCGGATCGCCGTCCGCTTTAACGGGTTTTTGGCTGGAAAAATAAGCGGCAAGGTTGGTGATGTCTTCATTAGTCAGGCTGGCGGCCATGGGTAGCATTATTGGATTGATGCGGTCTCCAGCTTTGAAGGCTTTGAGTTGGTTGCTCAGGTAGGTTGATTGTTGCGCGGCCAGATTGGGCCATTGCGCGTTGCTGCTCCTACCTTTTTGACCATGACAGCTGACGCAGGGCTGTGCTTTTTGCTCCCCTGCTGCTATATCTGCCGCTGAAACCGGCAATGTTAAAACGGCCAGCAGGAAAGACAAGGTAACGGATTGATGTAGTGAGTTCATGTTCACCTCTTGGGATAGGGTTAGGCTATCTGTTTGGCGGACTATCGAAAGAGTCTGCCCTTTTCAAATAGAGTTTTCACTATACAACTAAAAAGAATAACTGATAAAAAAAAGATAAGGGGCGGGAAGCTATACGCTCTTTTGTTCTGGATTTTGGCAGCTGTTAGAGTGCGAAGCGAATCCCTGTCGACATGACGCTGATATGTCTTATATAGAAAAAGGTGGGGGATTGCTATGTCCAGATTTCTTGAACATAGCAAGAGTCACCGTTATTTTACGATCCGTAAATTCGGCCTGGTGCTCGGCTTTTTTACCGGCGGCGGTTCGTCGCCATCGTTGTCTTCCTGGTCGAAGATCATGCCCTTACCGTTTTCTTTGGCGTAGATCGCCAACACTGCGGTTATGGGAGTGACTATGTGCATGGGTTTTCCGCTAAACCGAGCATTAAACTCGATCTCCCCGTTGCCTAGTGAAAGTCCCTGTATTGCTTCGGGCCTTATATTTAAGACGATTTTTCCGTCTTCAATAAATTCGGTTGGTAAAATTGCGCTAGTATTTTCTGCATCCACCAGAAGATGCGGAGTCAGGTTGTTGTCAATAATCCATTCATAAATTGAACGAATCAAATAAGGTTTTAGGGGGGTCATTTTGCTGGAGTTTATTTTAAAGGCTCGATCATATCTTTTTCAGCTTCGCTAAGGCTACGCTTGAATGCGGCCCTGTTGAATATGCGCTGGGCATAATTGTTGATGACTTCATTTGGTGTTGTCACGTCAATGCCTATACTCGGTAAACGCCATAACAAAGGTGCAATCACGCAATCTATCAGCGAAAACTCGTCACTCATAAAATAGGGGCGAGCGGCAAAAATAGGTTCTGCAGACAATATGCTCTCTCTAAGCAACTTCTTGGCGCGGGCTGATTTTTTTTCGCCGGAAAATAAAATTTCGTCCAGTAACTGATACCAGTCCTGATCGATGCGTTTGATCAGCATTCTGGAGTTAGCCCGTGAAACCGGATCCATTTGGTGCAAAGGCGGATGCGGAAAGCGTTCGTCCAGATATTCCATGATGATGCGCGAGTCATAAAGAACCAGATCGCGTTCAATCAATGTCGGTGACGTGCCGTTGGGATTCAGCTCAAGTAAATCCTCAGGCGGATCGGTTGGGTCATAATATTCTATGTCTGCGACAACCCCTTTCTCGTGTAAAACAAAGCGTGCGCAGTGACTCATCGCGCAGGTTGGAGATGAGAAAAGCGTCATTACAGATTTACGAGTAATATTTGTCACGAAAAACAACCTCTTTAAGACAGGTAGGGCGGTAAAAAAAAGGTATTATAACAGAAGAGCGAGGATTTTATTTGCAGTTGTTGTTCATGATAAGTGTTGACGAACGAAGTGCTTCGTTCGTCAACACTTATAGTTTTATGGTCTTGTTGTTCCCACTGTCAGAAATTAGTGAACGTCTTTCCAGTATTCCTTCTTCAGCAGATACGCGACAACTAAAAACATCAAAATAAAAAATATCACGTATTTTCCGATACGCTGTCTTTCAAGTTGCACTGGTTCACCGACATACACCAGGAAATTAACCAAGTCATTGACGAAAATATCAAACTCTCCTACGGACAAGGTACCTGGCTCTTTAATAACTAACTGGGTAGATTCACCCCAGATAGTTTTTCTGGCTTCTAAATGCTGTTCGCCTTGCAATTGCCAAAGCACATTCGGCATAGCGACATCTTTGAAAATTGTATTGTTAACGCCAAAGGGTTTGGTTTTATCGATATAAAAACCTTTTAAATAGCTGTACAGCCAATCGGCACCGCGAGAGCGGGCAATCAACGACAAGTCGGGCGGTTGAGTGCCAAACCATTTTTCTGCATCATGCGCGTTCATAGCACTGTGCAGTTGGTCGTAGATATTAGCTCCTTCCGGCGCGATGTCTTTTAACATCTTTTTTTGATCGACATCAGTATCAAGGGCAATACGCAGGTAGCGGATATGCTTGATTGAATGGCAGCCTAGGCAATAAGTGACAAAGTGTTTCGCCCCCCGTTGCAATGAAGCATTATCGGAAAGATGAATGCTCGCTTCTTGCAGTTCAATGTCTTCCGAGGCGGTAACCCCAAAAGATAGTAATAACAATAAAAATAATGCTATTAAATTTTTCATACTAATCCAGGCTCCTTATTGCTTTTTTTGCTACCCGACAGATGACTTTTATTATGCCTTCAGGATTAGGTCTTCTGGTAAAAAAAGAACTTTTAAAAGCATGATGACCAATTTCAGCAGCTGCTGGTTTTAATTCGGTGATTTCCTCAATTAACGCGGGCAATTGCTCCTCAAAGGTATGTAACTGCTCCTCAAGACTATGTACTTTGGTTAGGCTTCTTGGCACTGGCTTGGTTTTTTCCCAGCGGGTATAGATTGGCATTAACAGGAAGAAACCGAAGTAAATCGCGGTAAAAATCCGCGCAAAAATGGTTGCTGTCGGCGTTGCAGGTTGCGTACCTAAATAACCCAAGGCCAGAAAGCTGATCACAAACAGGCATAATGCTTTTTTGTAAATGCCACCGCGATAGCGGATCGATTTGACCGGGCTACGATCCAGCCAAGGCAACAGGAACAGTACGACAATCGCACCACCCATGGCGATAACGCCAGCAAACTTATCGGGAATCGCCCTTAGAATGGCATAGAACGGCGTAAAATACCAAAGTGGAGCGATATGCTCAGGGGTTTTCATTGGGTCGGCAGGGATGAAGTTTGCGTGTTCGAGAAAATAACCGCCCATTTCCGGCATATAAAAAATGACCGTGGCGAAAAACAGCATAAACACGCCGACACCGACCAAGTCTTTGACCGTGTAGTAGGGGTGGAAAGGGATGCCGTCCACAGGGTGGCCCCAGGGATCTTTGGAGTCCTTGATCTCAATGCCGTCAGGGTTGTTGGAACCCACTTCATGCAAGGCCACGATATGCAGAAACACCAGCATGACCAAAGCCAGCGGCACGGCAATGACATGAAAGGCGAAGAAGCGGTTCAAGGTTGCGTCGGAAATAACATAGTCGCCCCTGAGCCACAGTGACAGGTCGTCGCCGATCACTGGAATGGCGGAAAACAGCGAGATGATAACCTGCGCGCCCCAGTAGGACATTTGCCCCCAAGGTAGCAGATAACCCATGAACGCTTCAGCCATTAAGGCGACAAACAACAACATGCCGAAAATCCAGACTAGCTCGCGGGGATGCTTGAACGAACCGTACATGATGCTTCGGAACATGTGCAGATAAACGACGATAAAAAATGCCGATGAACCGGTTGAGTGCATGTAGCGGATCAGCCAACCCCAGTGCACATCACGCATGATGTATTCTACGGAATCGAACGCCAGTTTGGCATCCGGTTTGTAGTTTATGGCCAGGAAAATACCGGTCAAGATCTGGTTGACCAGTACCAGCAAAGCCAGTGAGCCGAAGAAATACCAGAAATTGAAGTTTTTGGGCGCGTAATAATGCGCCATGTGTTCGTTCCAGAGTTTGGTCAGCGGAAACCGCGCCAAAAACCATTCGTTACATTCAGTTATGCGGTCACGTTTCATGCGCTTGCTTCCTCTGCGGGTTCACCGATAATCAGCTGGGTATCGGTAATATAGCGGTAAGGGGGGATTTCCAGGTTGGTTGGCGCGGGCACTCCGCGATAAACGCGACCGGCTAAATCGAACCAGGAGCCATGGCAAGGACAGAAAAAACCGCCTTTCCATTTTTCGCCAAGATCGTTGGGGGCTATTTCTGGACGAAACGTGGGTGAGCAACCCAAGTGAGTACACAAACCTACGGCAATAAAAATTTCCGGTTTAATGGATCGCGCTGGATTTTTACTGGATTCCGGTTGTATGGATTCATTAGAAAGCGGATCTCTTAGTTCATTGTCTAATGTTTTTAATGTTTCAAGAACTGCCGGGGTTCTGTTGAGTATCCAAACTGGTTTGCCCCGCCATGCGACTCGGATTAGCTGGCCGGATTCCATTTTGCTGATATCAACTTCAACAGGAGCGCCGGCGGCCATGGCCTTGGCGCTAGGTTGCATCTGAGCAAGGAAAGGGACGGCTAGATAACCTGAGCCGACTGCGCCAACCACGGTCAAGGCCGAGGTTAAAAACTGGCGTTTGGACTGATCGACGCCTTCATTATTCATTATAGATCTCTCCTGATTAGGTCTGCGCTTCTTAAGGGCGCATTATTTTCTACTGCCAATATACCTTAGAGCTTATAAGATTTGAAGCGCTTATGCCGTAGGTTTTGGTGTTTGCTAGGTATTAAAATGGTTGGGTGCGATTGCGCGGCTCACAAGCGCATGATACTAATAAATATTGTTATTTTTTGGCTTGCGATAACGAGGTTAATTTTTTTATAGGTTGGTGCGTATTCGATGGCTTATAAGCTCGCTTATTCCGATAATGCGTTTATCAATGCGGCAATAAAGGCCACATTTTCTTCCGGCGTGCCTATGGTTACCCGTAGACAGTCGGCGAGCAAGCCGCCTTGGGCGCTAAGGTTTTTAATTAAAACGCCTTGCTGTTTTATGCCTGCGAAGATTGCGTTTGCCCGGTTTTCGGGTGTTTTAAACAGAATAAAATTAGCGGCGCTGGGGTAAGCGGTAATGCCGTCCAGCGCATTAAGGCGGTTAAAGACGACCGAGCGTTCAGCGCAAATCTGTTGCGTCTGCCGGTCGAACAAGACTTTGTTGGACAGTGCAAAGTCTGCGCTTATCTGGGTAAGCATATTGATGTTATAAGGCAGGCGGATTTTATGGAGTTGTTCGATGATGGCAGGTGGGCCTGCGATATAGCCGAGACGCAAACCCGCCAGCCCCAGTTTCGACACGGTGCGCATCACCAACAGATTGGGGTATTGCCCCAGACTGTCAATAAAACTGGCGTCGGCAAAAGGTGCATAGGCTTCATCTATCACCACCAAGCCCTTGGCGGCTGTTATGATTTCCCTAATAGACGCTGCGGAAAATAAATTTCCGGTAGGGTTGTTCGGGTAGGCCAGGAAGATGACCGACGGCTGGTGTTTTTTTATAGCCGTCAGCATGGCTGGTAAATCCAGGTCAAAGCTGCCTGCCAGCAATGGGATGCCGTGGTAGTCCAGCCCCAAACATAGACTCAGCTGTTTATACATCACAAAACCGGGATCCGGTGCCAACACGCAGGCAGTGGAGGGCAGCGCCATTAATAGCAATTGGATGATTTCATCGGAACCGTTGCCCAGCAGCACCTCGAACTGATCGGGTATGTGATTCAGGTGTTTGATGGTTGCAGTCAGCTGCTGGGCTTCTGGGTCTGGATAGCGGTTTAGCGGGCAGTCTTTTAAGGCTTTCAGCCAGTTTGTCTTGATGTCTTCAGGCCAGCTGTAAGGGTTTTCCATTGCATCCAGTTTGATTAAGCCTGTGGCATCGGCCACTTTATAGGCGGACATCGCCAGGACTTCTTTGCGGAAAAGGGAAGTAATCAGATCGGATTGTGTCATGTTTAAAATTGGGTGTTGTTAGTATTGTTAAGGATTTATTGTGTAAATCAGTGTCTATTTTTAAGTTTGCTAGTCATCACTGAACCCCCAATGCCTTATAAACCGCATCAACCGGATCAGCGTAAAAGCTAATCTGAAATTTAGAGAATATCTCTGCCGGCACAGTGGGAATATCTGACGCTGACGCCATTGGTAACAGCACCCGTTTTGCGCCGCTCTCTAAGGCGAGCTGGAGACATCCAGCCATGTCTTCAACCGGTTTAACCACCCCGCCCAAAGTTATATCACCCAATATCACCATTTGTTCTTGAACTGGCTTATTCATCAGAATGGAGCTAAAGGCGATCAATGCCGCCAAACTTATTTTGTTGCTGGGACCCGTATTGTGCAGTTCGACCGCATGGATGTGATATTCGTGCTCAGAGAACTTGGCGGTAACACTAATCCGATTGAGATTGCCTTTGAAGTAATCAAAACCAACTCGCACTGACTCCTTCGCCGATGTATTTGACCCAAGTCCAGATACCGAGTGCTTGCCATTGCCTGCGGTCATTTGCGTTTCGAAACGGTAAAGACCGGGTTGGTCTGTCGCTCCCTTGGTCACCAAATGAACGACGCCGGGTTTAGACACACCTTCGGGTATTAATTGACTGCCGCCCTGTTCCGGCACATTAACAAAAAATTCTTCAAGTGTTTCATTATCGATATAGCTAAAATGCACATCAAAGAATTCCATGCCACCCAGTTTTTTTAATTGTTCCTTGATGCGTCGCCGGACTTCCAGCGCATAGGTCAAGCAGACTCGCACATCGTTTTTTTCATAAAGGCCATGAGGATAAAGCAACTTCAGCAGGCCCGACGTAGTCCGGCGCACCGCAATCACATCGCGCTGGTTCAGATTATTTCCCAGCTTAAAGTAACGATCGATAGCATCGGCAAAATTGCGCTTGCGCATTTCCCGCATAAACTCGGCCATGTAGTCAGTAATAAGGCCGTAACGGTTGGTGAAGAACTCTGGACGCATTTTGGGGATTTCCCAGCCGGGAATATAGGCATGAAACCGATCGAAGAAGGCTGTATCAATCATGGCTTCCGGGAACGGCGCAAGCAGATGGCTGGTCTTGACCAGTGTTTCAACACTGTGGTTGATATTACCGATAAAGACCATAGATGCCTTACCTTCAATGGAATCCCTGCCGCGCGAAAATGAACCGGACGCCATGTAATCCTTCATGATTTGGATGCCATCATTATCCTTAAAGTTCATACCGGCAACTTCATCGAACGCAACCACATCCCACATGCCGACCAAGCCGATTTGTCGGCTGCTCATGTTGTAGAACAGGTTAGCGACCGTGGTCTGCCCACCGGAGACCAATAAGCTATTGGGCGAGCATTCCTTGTAGACATGACTCTTGCCCGTCCCTCGTGGGCCTAACTCACAGACGTTGTAATTATTCTCTACGAAAGGGATCATTCTTGCCAGCAGATGCCATTTGACCCGAAGTTTCAGGTTAGCCGGTTCCATACCCACCGAACGAAGCAGTGCATCCATCCACTGATCCACAGTAAAGTTAAGACGCGCTTCAAAAATTTCTTCCATATTCATCGACGGCATCTGAATAGGTTTCAGTGTCTGTATGGAAAATGGCGATATTTTTTGCCCCTCTTCATAAAAATATTGAACCGTGATAATGCACCAGATTCCGCCGGTCAACAGCTTCTCGTTTTCCTTCACAATATGAGTAGGAACCAGCGCATCTTTTATGCCTAAATTAGAAAACATCGCCTCATAGACATCTTTCTTCTGATTTAATTTGACGCTGACTTTATCAATAATCCGGTAATTGCCGCGTTCTCGGATCAGCGACTTCACCTTTTCGGCCTCATCGGGACGCACATAGTTTTCAGTCAGAATGCGTTTCACATTCTCCATGCCCACGCTAACCACTTCGTCGTCATCAGAAGCGCAGTACATGCCCAGCAGATACTCAAGCACATAGACCGGAACATTAGCGCCTTCTTTCAACTTTTTGGTCAGGTCTTTTCGAACCACACGCCCGGCAAAATGTTTGATCAACAAGCCATCGAGATCTTCGCTGCGTAGCGAGTTTAAATCTTCGTTAGGGTAAGCGGTTGTTTCTTCAAAATCGTTCATGCCATCATCCACTTAAAAAAAATCATCCTGAAATGCCAAATCAATGGTAAGCGCATACTGTCCGTAACGGGTTTGCGTTTCACTGTCTTCCAGCACCAATGTGTAGGCGGCATGTCGATCAAAGGTCGCGCCAATCAATTTCAAACAAGCCTCGCGGGTGCGCTCATCCATTACCTGGGAGCTACTATCAAAATTCAAGGTCTCGCGACTGGACACAATAGCACCCTGACTATCAATAATATAAATTTCCAATTGCCTAGCAATAAAGTGTTCGCCCACGGGATCAGTCTGGATAAATCGAATTTTATCGATATTGTTCACCAGCTTGATCGGTAATCTAGCCACAACCACGCCCACACGTTGTTTCTCATGTTGGGCTACTTGCGCTTTTTGCAGTTCTCTAATATGCACGACTGGAATACAAACTTCCTGAAGCATGGCGCCACCGTGCACAAACTTGGCTCCACCGATAAAATGAAAACGTTGCACGCCTTTGGGCAACATAAATTCTGTCTTGCACGAAGCGCCTGCCGTATTAGCCACTTTACCTTTCCAGTAAACATCATCGGACGGTAAGTTTTCACCCACTATATAGCGTTTTTTAGCTTCAATCGCGCCATTGGGTTTCATGGCAAGGGGGGTCTTATCTGGTTGTTCCAAGGCTTTTTGCTGATAAAGAAAACCGTGGTCGGCGGTTAGTAAAACGTGGCTGCCATTGAGCCGATTGATAATCCGGCTGATTAGATTTGTGAGCTCCCCAATGGCGTCGCGGCATACCTGAGGTGTCCTATCTTCACCGGCTTGCTTATCACATATAAAATCAATGGTGTCGTGATAGATATAAACAACTT
>JBCKWO010000016.1:0-32900 GCA_038922535.1 Methylobacter sp.
AATCAAGCTCGATGATGAGGTGTTCAGCGCCCAGCTAACCCTTAACAAACAGGGCGAAATAGCTTATAGCAAAGCAGAGCCGGGGCGATTTTCTGTCGTAAAAGCAGCCATTGCCGATTGCCCGCTGTGCAACGGCAAAATCATCGAAACCGCCTTAGCCTATAGCTGTAGCGAATGGCGCAACGGCTGCAAAATGACTATCTGGAAAACCGTCGCGCATAAAAAAATCACCGTGGCGATGGCTGAAAAGTTACTCAACAAAGGCGAGACCGGGCTGTTAAAAGGCTTTAAATCCGCTAAAGGCAATGTGTTTGATGCCAACCTGAAACTGGTTGATGGTAAAGTCGAAATGGATTTTGTAGGGCGCGAATAGAAGGAAAACACCAGCATTTCCCGGTTCATTGATCATTGAAACAGACTGAGGCTTACTTATTTTATGCGAATTAGGTAAAATCAATCAGTTGAAGCCATCCCTATAATATCACCGTTTTTCGACAGGATTTTTAAGGCCAGCCGTTAATCAATCATCCATTCGTCTCCCATTCACAAATGGGCACTCTTTTTGTTGTGTACCGTGCGTACCTATTTTTGCATAAAACATGTCGATTACTGAATTAAGCTCCGAAACTAAACGTCGTAGAACCTTTGCCATCATCTCTCACCCTGACGCGGGTAAAACCACACTGACCGAAAAACTGTTGCTGTTTGGCGGCGCGATTCAGCTTGCCGGCTCGGTCAAAGGCCGTAAAGCGGCGCGTCATGCGACCTCAGACTGGATGGAAATGGAAAAAGAGCGGGGTATTTCGGTGACCACCTCGGTGATGCAGTTTGAGCATAAAGACTGCATTATCAATCTGCTCGATACGCCGGGACATGAAGATTTTTCCGAAGATACTTACCGCACCTTGACTGCGGTCGATTCTGCATTGATGGTGATCGACGTTGCCAAAGGCGTTGAACAACGCACCATCAACCTGATGGAAGTGTGTCGCTTGCGCACCACGCCGATCATGACCTTTATCAACAAGCTGGACAGGGAAGGGCGCGAACCCATTGAGTTGATGGACGAGGTCGAGCATGTCCTGAACATCAAATGTGCGCCGATAACCTGGCCTATCGGCATGGGCAAGCGCTTTAAGGGCGTTTATCATCTGTACAAAGATGAAATTCACCTGTTCAGCGCCCAGCACGGCGGCAAAATCGCCCAGGCTGAAATCATCAAAGGCCTGAATAATCCCAAGCTGGACGAGTTGCTGGACGATCAGGCCGAAGAGCTCAGGGAAGAAATCGACTTGGTCAAAGGTGCCAGCCATGAATTTAATCTTGAAGACTATCTGGCCGGTAATCTAACGCCGGTTTTTTTCGGCTCGGCCATTAATAACTTCGGGATTATCGAATTGCTCGATGCGTTCGCTGAATATGCGCCATCACCAAGGCCACGGCAGGCTGCACAGCGCGAGGTGTTGCCGGAAGAACCTAACTTTACCGGCTTTGTGTTTAAAGTCCAAGCCAACATGGATCCGTCACATCGGGATAGGATTGCTTTTTTAAGGATCTGTTCCGGTAAATTCGACAAAGGTATGAAGGTACATCATGTCCGCATCGGTAAAAGCATCCAGGTTGCCAACGCCATCACCTTTCAGGCCGCCAGCCGAAAAAGCGTCGAAGAAGCCTATCCCGGCGACATCATCGGTCTGCATAACCACGGCACCATCCAGGTCGGCGATACCTTTACCCAGGGCGAAACGCTCAAATACGGCGGCATCCCTTATTTTGCGCCGGAATTATTCCGCAGGGTGATATTAAAAGACCCGTTAAGAGGCAAAGCCCTGCAAAAAGGCCTAGTGCAGTTGACCGAAGAAGGCGCAACTCAGTTATTCAGACCGTTAAAAAATAACGACCTTATTTTGGGCGCGGTCGGTGTATTGCAGTTTGACGTCACCGCGTTCAGGCTTAAAAGCGAATACAACGTCGAATGCGTTTACGATGCGATACCCATATCAGCCGTGCGCTGGGTAAGTTCCGATAAACCAGCCAAACTGGAAGAGTTTAGGAATAAGGCTTTCGATAATCTAGCCGAAGACGGCGGCGGCTATCTGGTTTATGTCGCCAACAGCCGGGTCAACCTACAACTGACTGAAGAGCGCTGGCCGGATATTAAATTCAGTGCGACGCGGGAGTTGTAGGGTTTTCACAGGTTTCGCTAGTTCCCACACTTCAGCGTGGGAATTTAGCCCACAACGCTCCAGCGTTGCGAGACGCTGAAGCGGGGGAACGATGCGCGTTAATCCAATGCATTGAAAGCTTCGTGTTCTCGGCAATTGTTCTTGCATCCTTGCAGTCGTTTGGTAAGTATTCACACACCTAGAGCTCAAGCAGGACGGGGTTTGCAATCCAGATCCTAACGTTTCAGCGCCCCCCAAAAGCTGAGGATCAGGTCTTTCGTTGTGCATTTCTGCAAAATAAAATATGTTTTAGTGTCCGAAAAAAAGGCGGCGGTTGCATTATCGATAAGAAGTAACCCCTTTTTTTGTTTTTATACTGAGCAAGCAATCTTCTCAACTAGCAAGGTGTACCGATTGAAGGAACGCCCGTTGTTTTTCTGCTCTTTGCCGTGAAAAGTGACTGTTACTAAATCCCCCAACGCGGCGTTATTTTGTTTCAAGCTGTGTATCAAATAACGATTTAGATCGACACTCACAACCGAGCCGTTATTACCCTGTAAAAGCATGGTTTTCTGTTCGTCATAGAGTGAATCATTAAAAGTGCCACTGCCTTGAATGACACCTGTAATTGTTTCGCCTGCCGACGGTTTCCAGTAGGTAACTTTGTTTGTTGCTGGTAGGTTTTCAGTCATTTTTTTTATCCTATTTATTGAGTGGTAGCTGCAGGGTGCAATTGTACTCAGTTCATCTTAATCTTGCTTAATAGCAGTGAACGCAGCGGGAATGAATAGAGGGCAGATTACCTTGCTGAGACAAGGAAAAGAGGTGGGTGGGTATAAATGGTTGTTTTTACCGGTCCTATCGGAAACAAATATCTGCCCAAGTCGTCAAGCAGGAGAGGGTGATTTAATGGCCCACACTTAGTGAAGGAATAGTCAATTAAACGCAACGTACTAATTTATATTGTGTCTTTTGTCTTTTTCGGGTCTTTTATGGATAAGCAGCAGTTTTTAGGTTAATTGGAGTCTGTAATTTATTTAGAATAAATTGCTGAATTTCTATAAAATCATCCATTACTGTAACAACTCTTCAGATCAAGTCTACATGGACCTAAAATTTCTCGATTTCGAACAACCCATTGCTGAATTAGAAGCAAAAATTGAACAGCTCCGCAATGTGGAGTTTGACAATAACATTAATATTTCCGATGCGATTAAACAGCTGGAAGAGCGCAGTCAGGCGCTGACCGAGTCGATATTTGCCGATCTTTCCGATTGGCAGATTTCCAAGTTATCCCGTCACCCAGGTCGTCCTTATACGCTGGATTATGTGGAACATATTTTTACCGATTTTCATGAGTTGCATGGCGACCGTGCTTATGCCGATGATCCGGCGATTATTTGCGGCTTGGCACGTCTTGAAGGGCAGCCGGTGATGGTGATTGGTCATCAAAAGGGACGCGATACCAAGGAAAAAATTTATCGCAATTTCGGCATGCCGCGCCCGGAAGGTTACCGCAAGGCATTGCGGATGATGAAAATGGCCGAGCGTTTCAAAATGCCGGTTATTTGCCTGATTGACACGCCGGGAGCTTATCCGGGCATCGGCGCGGAAGAGCGCGGACAGAGCGAGGCCATCGCCAGAAATCTGTTTGAAATGGCCAAGCTGAGAACGCCGATTATCTGCACGATTATCGGCGAAGGCGGTTCCGGCGGCGCGTTGGCTATCGGTGTCGGCGACCGTTTAATCATGCTGGAATACAGCACCTATTCGGTCATTTCTCCTGAAGGCTGCGCATCCATTCTGTGGAAAAGTGCGGATAAATCGCAATTGGCGGCCGAGGCGATGGGGATTACTTCGGATCGTGTTCGTGAACAAGGTTTTCTGGATGAGGTAGTCAGGGAACCTTTAGGCGGAGGGCATCGGAACTTTAAAATAATCGCCTTGAACTTAAAGGATGCGCTGCTGCGGCACATGAATGAGTTAAAGCTGCAACCGATTGATACGCTGATGGAAAAGCGCTACCAACGGATTATGAGTTTTGGGGTTTTTACTGACGAAGGCGGAAAGTAAGGCTTAGGTGAAAGATTCATGTGCTGTAGGGGCGGATTGCGTCCGCCCTGAGTGATGAAAGAAAGTATTGCCAAGTTGCTGGAGCTTGGCAATGAGCGGCAAAGGCTTTATATCGCTTACAGCGGCGGCGTGGATTCCCATGTTTTGCTGCATTGTTGTGCGTCAATAACCCAACTCAAAGCCAAACTTACCGCCGTTTACGTGCATCATGGCTTGCAGGCAGAAGCTGAATCCTGGACTGAACATTGCGAAAAAACGGCCAAAGATCTGGGTGTTGAGTTTTTAACGTTGCGGGTTAATGCCAAGGCCTCGTCGGGCGAAAGTCCTGAAGAAGCCGCCAGAAACGCTCGCTATGCGGCTTTAAAATCGTTGATGAATGCCGATGATGCGTTGCTGCTTGCCCAACATCGGGAAGATCAGCTGGAAACGGTTCTGCTGCAACTGTTTCGCGGCTGTGGTTTGCGCGGGCTTTCCGGCATGCCGGAGCGTATGGCTTTCGGGCCTGGTGTTATGTTTAGGCCTTTTTTGGATACACCCAAACAGGCAATTTTCGAGTATGCCCAGGCACACCAACTAAGCTGGGTTGAAGACCCCAGCAATCAAAGTAACGATTACGACCGCAATTTCCTGCGCAATGCGGTGGTGCCGTTACTAAAACATCGCTGGCCTGCACTCGATAAAACCGTGACACGTTCGGCAAGGCATTGTGCGGAGGCTCAAACGCTGGTCGATGAAGTTGCCGATGAGCTGTTCGCCGCGGTTTTTAATCCGACAGATCTTACCTTGGCTATCAGTCGGCTGATGGAATACCAAGTCCATCCTCAGCAACTTATCATCAGGCATTGGTTTTCGCAGCTGGGACTGAAAATGCCCGCGCAGGCTGTTGTTGGGCGAATCTTAACTCAGGTGGTTGCGGCAGCCGAGCATCGCAATCCGGTATTGTCGGGGCAGGGCTACACTATTCGCCGCTATCGGGATAAGTTATATTGTCTAAATCAATCAGCGTCGGAATTGCCGCAAGACCGTGTTTGGCCTGCCGGGCAAGCATCGATAAGCATTAGACATCACCAGACATTGTCTTGCCAGCCTTCTTCAACGGGGATACTTCGTGAGCAGTGGGCGAATGCTAGAGTTGAAGTCAGGTTTCGTCGGGGCGGAGAAAAAATCTGTTTGCCGGGGCGTAAAGGCCATCATTCGTTGAAAAACCTGTTTCAGGAAGCCGGTATTCCGCCGTGGGAAAGGGATCTGATGCCGCTGATTTACCTGGATGACGAACTCGCCGCCGTGGGTGATGAATGGATTAGTGCGATATTCTATGATGAAAAACCTCAAGACTGCATCGGCTTGTCCATGCAAGTCGTACAAAGCTAAGAATTAGTAACTCTTCAGTGTTATTTTAGATAGGGCAGTCGGTGTGTTGTGAGCGGCTAAAGCCGCGATCGATCGCGGCTAAAGCCGCTCCTATAACACCCATCACAGCATGACCGATCTGAAAAAACCACTATTACGCTGAATAGTTACAAGAATTAAAGCCAAAAGACAATGACGGATAGTGCATTGTCGATTAAAATACCTCAGCAAAATGCTGCGCAGTGCATCACATGACTGTTTGGCGTGGTAACGCCATTGACAGGCATGGGGATACCCATTGCGGTTGCACCCTTACATTACTAAATCCTACATGACAAAATACATTTTCATTACCGGCGGCGTTGTCTCGTCTCTTGGCAAAGGCATTGCTGCATCTTCACTCGCTGCTATTCTTGAGTCGCGTGGCCTCAAAGTCACCATGACCAAGCTCGATCCTTATATCAATGTCGATCCGGGTACCATGAGCCCTTATCAGCACGGTGAGGTGTTTGTCACTGAAGACGGTACTGAAACCGATCTCGATTTAGGTCATTACGAGCGGTTCCTTAAAACCACGATGACTAAGAAGAACAGTTTCTCAACCGGTCAGGTCTACGAAAGCGTGTTGCGCAAAGAGCGTAAAGGCGAATATTTGGGCGCGACGGTTCAGGTCATTCCACATATTACCGATGAAATTAAACGCCGCGTTTATGAAAGTGCCGATGACAGCATTGATGTCGCCTTGATCGAAGTCGGCGGCACGGTGGGCGATATTGAATCCTTGCCTTTTCTGGAAGCGATTCGGCAAATGCGTTTTGAACTGGGTTCTGAACGGTCGTTGTTCATTCATTTGACGCTGGTGCCGTACATCCGTTCTGCAGGTGAAATCAAAACCAAACCGACCCAGCATTCGGTAAAGGAATTGCGCAGCATCGGTATACAGCCGGATATTTTGATTTGTCGTTCCGAACAACCGATACCACACAGTGATCGCCGTAAAATTGCCTTATTTACCAATGTGGAAGAAAAGGCGGTTTTTTCTGCGGTCGATGCTGATTCTATTTATAGGGTTCCGTTGTTGTTGCATGAGCAGGGTTTGGATGATGTTGTCGTCAACAAGCTGCGACTGGATGTGCCACCGGCAGATTTGTCCGAGTGGGAAGCTGTTATCGAAGCGTTGGAACATCCTGTCAATGAAACGACCATCGCTATTGTCGGTAAATATGTCGATCATTCCGATGCCTATAAATCGCTGAATGAAGCGTTAATTCATGCCGGTATTCGTACTCGCACCCAGGTTAATATCGTCTATATCGATTCGGAAATGATAGAGGATGAAGGCGTTGCCCGTCTGAAAGGTGTCGATGCCATTCTGGTGCCTGGCGGCTTTGGCGAGCGTGGCATCGAAGGCAAAATTGCCACGGTCAAGTATGCACGGGAAAATAAAATCCCTTATCTGGGTATTTGTTTAGGCATGCAGGTTGCTGTGATTGAATTTGCCCGTGATATGGCCGGTTTAGAAGGCGCGCACAGCACCGAATTTTTGCCCAAATCGCCGCATCCGGTGATTGGCTTGATTACCGAGTGGATGGCTGAGGATGGGCAGTTGGAAACGCGCAATGAGGAATCTGATTTGGGTGGTTCGATGCGCCTAGGCGGACAGAAATGCCGATTACAGTCCAATTCGCTGGCTTTTGAGCTTTATCAAAAAGACGTAATCACCGAAAGGCATCGTCACCGTTATGAGTTTAATAGCCAGTATCTGGAAAAACTGGAACAGGCCGGTATGCGTTTTTCCGGTAAGTCGATAGATGGGCGGCTGGTCGAAGTGATAGAAATACCCGATCATCCTTGGTTTCTGGCTTGCCAGTTTCACCCGGAATTTACCTCGACCCCCAGAAGAGGTCACCCGTTGTTTTCCGGTTTTGTGGAAGCGGCTGTTAAATATAAAAAAGGTACAGTTTAATGAAATTATGTGGTTTTGAAGTAGGTTTGGAGCAGCCGTTTTTTTTGATAGCGGGGCCTTGTGTGATCGAGAGTGAGCAAATGGCGCTGGATACAGCGGGTTATCTTAAAGAGTTAACGACGACGTTAAATATCCCGTTTATTTACAAGTCGTCTTTCGATAAAGCCAACCGCTCATCGCACGAAAGTTATCGTGGCCCCGGTGTTGAGCAAGGGCTTAAAATACTGGAAAAAGTCAAACAACAAATCGGCGTGCCGGTGTTGACCGATGTGCATGAAGATACGCCGCTGGCCGAAGTTGCCTCGGTAGTCGATGTGATGCAAACCCCCGCGTTTTTATGTCGGCAAACCAATTTTATTCAGCAAGTCGCCTCGCAAGGGATTCCGGTCAATATCAAAAAAGGTCAGTTTTTGGCACCTTGGGATATGGTGCATGTCACCAATAAAGCCAAGGCGACAGGAAATCAGCAGATTATGGTCTGCGAGCGTGGCGTATCATTCGGCTACAACAATCTGGTGTCTGATATGCGCTCTTTGGCGGTCATGCGCGACACCGATTGCCCCGTGGTTTTCGACGCTACTCACTCGGTACAACTGCCCGGCGGACAAGGCACGGTATCCGGCGGACAACGTGAATTCGTACCCGTGTTAGCCAGAGCCGCGATGGCTGTGGGCATTGCTGGACTGTTTATGGAAACCCATCCAAATCCTGCGGAAGCAAAAAGTGACGGCCCTAACTCCTGGCCTTTGCACAGGATGCGGGAATTGTTAGAAACTTTGGTTAGTATAGATAATGCCGTCAAACGCCAAGCATTTATCGAAACAACTTTATAGTGATATGACCCCCATTACTCAATTATCACAACTCGACCTAACCGCCAGCTATAGTTATGCTGATTATTTAAAATGGCGGTTAAATGAAGCCGTGGAATTGATTAAGGGCAAGGTTCAGTTAATGTCCCCTGCGCCGAATGTTAAGCATCAACGCATTTCGTGGCAACTCGGTGGCGCATTATTTAATTATTTTAATAACAAAACCTGTCAAGTGTTCGATGCACCGTTCGATGTGCGTTTATATGACAGCACAAAGTCGTTATTAGTCAATAAAGACATTACCACTGTCGTACAGCCCGATATTTGTGTGATTTGCGATCCTGAAAAACTGGACGAACAAGGTTGTAACGGTGCGCCCGATTGGATAATTGAAATATTATCCAAAGGCAATTCCAAGAAAGAAGTCAAAATTAAACATGCGCTTTATGCCGAAAGCGGCGTAACTGAATATTGGTTAATTTATCCTTACGAGGAAGTCATTCATCAATTTGTATTAAATAACGAAACCCGGCAGTATCACCTGCATAACAGTTATGCCGGTGACGATAGTGCCGCCCCTTATTTATTTCCTGACTTAGCGATTGATTTGCCGACGCTATTTAAAGATGTGCAATAATTTTTAAACCAAAAACCTAACGCTTTCACTAACCCTAGAAAAAGAAACCACCATGACCCGAATAGTTGATATTAGAGCAAGAGAAATTTTAGATTCACGCGGCAACCCGACTCTGGAAGCAGACGTGATTTTGGCATCCGGCGTGATCGGTAGCGCGATGGTGCCATCCGGTGCATCGACTGGTGAGCGCGAAGCGATAGAATTGCGCGACAACGATAAAGGCCGCTATTTAGGTAAGGGCGTATTAACGGCGGTCAACAATGTCAACACCGAAATCCGCAATGCGATTGTCGGCATGGATGTCGCCGACCAAGCGGGTATCGACAAAAAGATGATCGAACTGGACGGCACCGAAAATAAAGGCCGTTTAGGCGCTAATGCGATTTTAGCCGTATCCTTGGCAGCGGCTCATGCGGCGGCTAACGATGCAGGCGTACCTTTATATCGCTATTTGAACACCAGCGGCAAGTTCATCATGCCGGTGCCGATGATGAACATCATCAACGGCGGCTCACATGCCGATAACAGCGTTGACCTGCAAGAATTCATGATCCTGCCGGTCGGCGCACCGACTTTCCGTGAAGCGATCCGTTATGGCGCAGAAGTTTTCCATAACCTGAGCAAAGTTTTAAAAGCCAGAGGCTTGGCGACTACAGTCGGCGACGAAGGTGGTTTTGCACCGAATTTGTCGTCTAATGAAGAAGCGATTGAAGTCATTTTGGAAGCGATTGAAAAAGCCGGTTATAAAGCGGGTGTCGATATTTTCTTAGGTATGGATGCAGCCAGTTCTGAATATTACAAAGACGGCCGTTATGTGTTATCGGCTGAAAATAGAAGTTTTGATTCTGCAGAAATGAACGATTTCTTTGTTGAATGGGTCAATAAATATCCGATTATTTCTATCGAAGACGGCTTGGATCAGAATGATTGGGCAGGCTGGAAAGATCAAACCGAAAAATTGGGCAACAGAATCCAATTGGTCGGCGATGACTTATTCGTGACCAATCCGGCTACTTTAAAAGAAGGCATCGAGAAAGGCATAGCCAACTCTATCCTGATTAAAGTTAACCAAATCGGCACTTTGACCGAAACTCTGGAAGCGATTAACACCGCACATGCGGCAGGTTACACGGCGGTTGTGTCGCATCGTTCCGGCGAGACCGAAGACACCACCATTGCGGATTTGGCTGTTGCCACAGGCACAGGACAAATCAAAACCGGTTCTTTGAGCCGATCAGACCGTGTCGCCAAATACAATCGCCTGATGAAGATTGAAGAAGAATTGGGTGATTTGGCGGTTTACGCAGGTCGTAGCGCGTTTAAGATGTTATAAAAAGCAGACGAAAGGCGAAGGACGAAGGGCAAAAAACATGAACCTTTCGTCTTTAGCCTTTCGCCTTTAGCTCAGTCTATGAAAATATTTATTGCCATCATCATCCTGTTAATCGTCCATTTCCAATACCGAATATGGGTTGGTGATGGTAGTGTTGCGCAGATCGATGCCTATCAACTGCGTCTTGATGACATGAAAAAGCAGGCCGAGGAAAAAAGACAGCGTAATGAGGCACTTTATGCCGAAGTGTTAGATTTGCGCAAAGGGCAGGAAGCGATTGAGGAGCGGGCTAGGGATGAATTAGGGATGATTAAGGAAGATGAGACGTTTTTTCATGTGCTTGAGTGATCGGGCAAAAGGCGAAAGACAAAGGGCGAAAAAATGTACACACCTTTTGCCTTTCGCCTTTTGTCTTTAGCCTTTTTTACAAATGACCCACTCAATAAAATTCTGGGCTATCGTGCCCGCTGCCGGTGTCGGCAAACGTATGCAGGCCGACCGGCCTAAACAATATCTGGAACTTGCCGGAAAAACGGTCATCGAACAGACCCTGCTGCGTTTGTTGCAGGCCGATGTTTTTGCCGGTATCGCCGTTGCGGTTTCCGAAGAAGACCCTTACTGGCCTGATCTGGCAATTTCACAGCACAAAAAAATCATCACCGCTCCAGGCGGCAAAGAGCGGGCAGATTCCGTGCTTTCAGGGTTAAGGATCATCAGGGAGCAAGCCTCCGATGACGACTGGGTATTGGTGCATGATGCGGCGCGACCTTGCATTACTGCGACTGATATTCATCATCTGATCGACTCGCTGGTTAATGATGACGTGGGCGGAATTCTGGCTTTGGCTTCACCCGACACCTTAAAACAGGTGCAGGGCAACTGCATTACCGGAACGCTGGATAGAAGCCATATTTGGCGCGCTTTGACACCGCAGATGTTCCGTTACGGCATGTTGAAAGTCGCACTGGAACAGTCTCAAGGTAATCCTGCTATCACTGACGATGCCAGCGCCCTGGAATTACAAGGCTTGCAGCCGAAAATCGTCGAGGGTCGTCCCGACAATATCAAAATCACTTGCCCGGAAGACCTGGCATTAGCGCAATTTTATATGGAGCAACAATGATTAAAGTAGGCCAAGGTTACGATGTGCACCGCTTCAAAGACGGCGGGGAGGTTATTCTAGGTGGCGTAAAAATACCTTATGAACAAGGCCTGGAAGCGCATTCAGACGGCGATGTGGTGTTGCATGCTTTGAGCGACGCCATCCTGGGTGCTGCGGCCTTGGGCGACATCGGCAAGCATTTTCCCGATACCAACCCTGAATTTAAAGGTGCTGACAGCCGCGTTTTATTACGCCATGTTTACGCCATCGTGCAGGAAAAAGGTTATAGCCTAGTCAATGCCGACATTACCATCATTGCCCAAGCGCCGCTTATGTCGCCATACACAGCTGCCATGTGCCGCAATATCGCCGACGATCTGCATGTCGATGTCGATTGCATTAACGTTAAAGCAACCACCACCGAAAAACTCGGTTTTGAGGGGCGAAAAGAAGGTATTGCCGTACAGGCGATAGTCCTGATTGAAAAACAACTGTAATGCAAAACATTGAAATCCCCGTCTGGCCTTACGTTTACGGTGGGCCTTCCGGCATCGGAAAAATCCGCAGCTTACCTGAAGACTTTATCGTTATAGAAAACCTGTCCTTCGAGCCGTCAGGTGCGGGCGAACACGCCTTTTTGCAGATAGAAAAGAAAGGCGAAAATACCGAATATGTCGCAAGGCAACTGTCCAGATTTGCCAATGTCAGGCAGCGCGATGTCAGTTATGCAGGTCTAAAAGACCGATACGCGGTCACCACGCAATGGTTCAGCGTCTGGTTGCCGGGCAAAAGCGATCCCGACTGGACGCAGTTTGAATCGGACAGCATGAAGGTGTTGCATTCGGTGCGTCATGCCAGAAAACTCAAGCGCGGCGTGTTGTCCGGCAACAGCTTTAAGCTGGTTATCCGCGACTGGCAGGGCGACCCAGAAAAAACCATTCAGCAGTTGGAGCAGATTAAAGCCAACGGCATTGCCAATTATTTCGGCTCGCAGCGCTTCGGCAACGAGGGTCAGAATGTCAACAAAGCTTTAGCCCTATTTCTCGGCGCGAAAGTAGGTAGGGAGCAACGCAGTATTTATTTATCGGCGGCTAGGTCTTATCTATTTAACCTGATTTTAGCTGAACGGGTGACGCAACATAGCTGGAATCAGCCGGTTGTTGGCGACACCTACCAATTCGACTTGTCGCACAGTTGCTTCCAATCGGATCAGCCGGATGCCGAAATAATCCGGCGGTTGGCGATCAAGGAAATCCATCCGACCGGCGTATTATGGGGCAAGGGCAATGTCGATGTGTCAGCCGATGCGTTGGCTATTGAGCAAGCGGTCATCGATGCGCATCAGCCATTGGCTCAGGGCCTGATAGCGAATGGCGTTGATCGCGACAGACGCGCATTAAGGATTAACGTGCAGGATTTGCACTGGCAGTTTGTCGATGACACGATGCTGGAACTTTGTTTTACTTTACCGGCGGGAAGTTATGCCACAGCAGTATTGCGGGAAATTATCGATTGATTCGCCGTATCGGGGAGCCGTGCAGAGATTCTGACTCAAATACTGCTTACTTAAGACATTTTTCTTTTATATTCAATTGGTTGTTATAAGTGGAGCGATGGCTAATCTGCATTAATTTGAACGCATTATGCAAGTTTATACAGATAAACTACGAAAGATGGATGTCCAGAACCTTGAAACAAAAACGCCGATCAATATGTAATTAATTGATTTAAAATATAATATCCACTAAGTAAGCAGCATTAGAGTCTGACTCTAATACCGTTTGATGATGTCCTTGGGCAATGGAACTATGTCGCTCCTAAAAATGAGCAGATGAAAATAGTTCAAGGCACAACATAAGAAAATGAAAGTTGCTCAACTTATTTCGTGCATGTTACTTAAGATCAATTAGGCTGTCGTAGTTATCGTAATTTAACGCGTGTGATTTCCCTCTTGCATAATTCGTCCCTCATGATAAGATAGTAATTAATTACTATCTTTTGTAGAGATGACCTTGAGTACTCATGTAAAGCATCTTCCTGCCGACGAACGGCGTGCCGTGACTATCGAGGCAGTGGTTGATCTGGCAGGTTCGCAAAATCCCAGTGAAATCACAACGGCCGCTATTGCCAAACATATGAATCTGACCCAGGGCGCGTTGTTTCGTCATTTTCCGACCAAGGATGCCATTTGGCAGGCCGTCATGGAGTGGGTGGCGGAACGTCTCTTGGCGAGGATTGATTGTGCCGCGCAAGGAATCGACTCGCCTCTGGCCGCGATGCAGGCTATGTTTATGAGTCATGTCGAGTTCGTCGCCGAGCATCCCGGGGTTCCACGGATGATGTTTGGCGAATTGCAACGAGCCGAACAGACAGCACCCAAGCGTATAGTGCAGTCGCTGATCCAGCGATATGCAGAACGCCTGCACCGGCTAATCGAGGCGGGTAAGGCGTGCGGCGAGTTGCCTGCCGATCTCGATACCGAAGCCGCGGCCATCCTTTTTATCGGCACTATCCAAGGTCTGGTCATGCAATCGCTGCTGGCCGGCAACGTGGAGCGTATTCGCCACGATGCGCCACGGGTGTTTGCGATTTATCAACGTGGCATCCGGAGTACGCAATGAAACGCTTGCCTCTACAAAAACGTACTTTGGCGCTCCTGGCGGTTGTCATTCCGTTGCTTGCGCTTTTTGTTTATGTCGCCTTGCGATCTGGCCCGTTAGCGCCTGTGACCGTGACGGTCGATACGGTGGAGGTCAAGTCAATTACCCCGGCACTATTCGGTATCGGCACCGTAGAGGCGCGCTACACCTACAAGATCGGACCTACTGTTGCCGGTCGCGTGCAACGACTGGAGGTGCACGTGGGTGATAGGGTACAGGCCGGTCAAGTACTCGGCGAGATGGAGCCGGTCGATCTCGATGATCGCGTCCGCTCACAGGCGTCGGCATACAAGCGTGCCGAAGCGTCATTACGCGAAGCCAAGGCAAGGCAAGTCTATGCACAAACTCAGGCGCAACGTTATGAGCAATTGTTTGCGGTGCGCTCGACCAGCGAGGAAATCGTCGCCATCAAACGACAGGAATTACATATCGCGGATGCTGTACTTTCTGCTGTGCGTGAAGACGTCTCTCGTGCTAGGTCTGACCGCGATGCATTGGTTGCGCAGCGGGGTAATCTGCGGTTGATCGCGCCGGTTGACGGTTTGGTCAGCTCTCGCGATGCTGATCCCGGCACGACGGTTATCGCAGGCCAAGCTGTGGTGGAAATGATCGATCCCAAAAGTTTATGGCTCAACGTGCGCTTCGACCAGATCAGTGCTTCAGGGCTCGCCGCCGGACTGCCGGCCCACATTGTGTTGCGTTCGCGTAGCGGACAAGTGCTGGCTGGCCGCGTAATGCGGATGGAACCCAAGGCCGACGCAATCACCGAGGAAATGCTAGCCAAGATAAATTTCGATACTCAACCCGAGCCTTTACCGCCAGTGGGTGAACTGGCTGAAGTCGCGGTCGATTTACCGGCACTCCCCGCAGCCCCTGTCATTGCCAACGCAGCTATCCACCGTGAGCATGATCAGGTGGGGGTCTGGCAGGTCGGGGATGGCGATCTGCACTTTATACCCATCAAGCTTGGGGCTTCCGATCTTGATGGCTACGTGCAAATACGTGAAGGACTGAAGGACGGCGATCAGGTAGTGGTCTATAGCGAAAAGGCGCTGACTACACACAGCCGAATCGATGTGGTTGAACGTATGCCGGGATGGGCGCGATGATTAGCTTGGCGGGGCGCGATATTCTCCATTCCTGGGGTAAGTTTGTGTTCACCGGTGTAGGCTTGGGCTTATTGATCGGCGTGACATTAAGCATGGCCGGCATCTATCTGGGCATGGTAGACGATGCCCGGGTGATGCTGGACAACACCGGCGCAGACCTGTGGGTGGTGCAGCAGGGCACTCAGGGCCCTTATGCTGAGTCGTCCAGTCTGTACGACGATCTCTATCGCAGCCTGCTGGATATGCCGGGAGTAGAATACGCAGCTAATGTCACCTATCTGATTATGCAAGTCGGTCATGGCGAGCATGATGTCAGCACCATGGTGGTCGGCATCACGGCCGGCGAGCCGGGTACGCCGGGACAGCCCCGGTATCTCGTCGCCGGCCGACATATCACTCGCAGCCACTATGAAGCCGTTGCCGATATTTCCAGCGGATTTCAGCTTGGCGAGCACATCAGAATTCGTCGCAATCTTTACACGGTTGTCGGATTGTCCAAACGCACGGTGTCTTATAACGGTGACCCGATGGTTTTCATTCCGATCAAAGACGCCCAAGAGGCGCAATTTCTGAAAGACAACGATGCCCTGACCCAGCAGCGCCGCCGTAACGCCGAAAACCCGGCCTTTAATCGTCCGGGCATTCCCGATCTACTCGCTGCAGTGAACGCCTCGCAAAGTACCAATGCCACTGTCAATGCGATACTTGTTAAGCTCAAGCCCGGCACCTACTCTGTGGATGTAGCCGAAGCGATGCGCCGCTGGAAGCGCCTGCAGGTCTATACCCGTACCCAGATGGAGTCGATTTTGATGGACAAGGTAATTGCTAAATCGGCTAGGCAGATCGCCTTGTTTTTGGTGATTCTGGGCATAGTCAGCGCGGCCATAGTTGCCTTTATCATCTATACCTTGACCTTGGGAAAAATTCGGGAAATTGCGGTACTTAAGCTAATTGGCACTAAGAATCGCACCATTGCCGCCATGATCATGCAACAGTCGCTTGCTCTTGGCATCATCGGTTTTGTGGTGGGTAAAATCACCGCTACCTTCTGGGTGCCGATCTTTCCCAAGTATGTGTTATTAATGCCGCTCGACTCCGTTGCAGGTTTTTTCGCTGTGCTGGTAATCTGCGCACTAGCCAGTGTCGTCGCTATCCGTATGGCGCTCCAGGTCGATCCGGCCGAAGCCATAGGAGGCTAAGATGAACGGCAAAGGCATCCGCATCGAAGGTCTGAAAAAACGCTACGGCGAGGGCGATACCGCCGTCCATGCCTTGAAAGGCGTGGACATGCAGGTTGCTCCGGGTGAGGTGGTAGGGCTTATCGGGCCTTCCGGTTCCGGTAAGAGCACCCTGCTCAAGTGTCTGGGCGCAGTGATTGATCCGACTGCCGGCCGCATGATACTGGGAGATGAGGTGATCTTTGACGACGGCTGGAAAGTACGTGACTTGCGTGCCTTGCGGCGGGACAAGATCGGCTTCATATTCCAAGCGCCCTACCTGATCCCGTTTCTCGATGTGACCGACAACGTTGCACTGCTGCCGATGCTGGCAGGCATTCCCAATGACGAGGCGCGTGCGAAGGCGCTGGAGCTGCTCACCGCGCTGGATGTACAACACCGCGCCCGCGCCATGCCATCGCAGCTTTCCGGCGGCGAACAGCAGCGCGTGGCCATCGCCCGTGGGCTGGTCAATCGCCCGCCCGTGATTCTTGCCGACGAGCCCACCGCGCCGCTGGACAGCGAGCGGGCCATGGCAGTTATCCGTATCCTCAACGATATGGCGCGTCAGTTCGAGACCGCCATCATCGTGGTCACCCACGACGAAAAAATCATACCCACCTTCAAGCGCATTTATCATATCCGCGATGGCGTAACGTATGAGGAAGCCGGCGAAGGACGGGGTTTCGAGTGAGTAAACAATTAAATTCAAGGCACTTTTTATGACACACCAAAACTTCCCTGGAAACCTGTTTACAGTGATTGCAGCCGGCGTATTTCTAGCCGGCATCCACTCGCCTGCTTGGGCCGATGGCGATACTGAAACTAAGCCATTGGCACTACACCGGATCATGCAAGAACTCGGCAAAAACATGCAGGCTATCACTGACGCCATTTCTCGTGAAGATTGGGCTTTGGTCGCCAAAATTGCACCCCAGATCGCCGAGCATCCAGAGCCGCCAGCCATCGAGAAGATACGTATCCTGAGTTTCATTGGCGCCGATATGGGCACGTTTGAAAGTCATGATGAAGCCACGCATCAGGCTGCGCGAGCGCTGGAGCAAGTTGCCCCTCGCAACGATGGACAAGGTGTGATTGCAGCCTTTGCAAATCTGCAAAGTGCTTGTCTGGCCTGCCATCAGAGCTTCCGTAAATCGTTTGTGACACATTTTTATGAATAACGTTAAACAGATGTGCCGTCCCGGTACTGATCACACGAAGACCGGTCGTACAGCCTTGATTGTTGCCGGATTGCTGGCGGGATGTACTGTAGGGCCCGACTTCAAAGCACCGGTCGCTCCCGATATCCCCGGCTACACGGCAATTCCCTTGTTAACGCAAACCGCATCCGCAGCCACCGCTTTTGGGGATGCGCAGCACTTTAGGAACGGCGCAAAAGTGAGCGCACAGTGGTGGCATGATCTGGGCTCGCCCAAACTCGATGCGCTGATCGAACAGGCTTTTCAGGCCAGTCCAACGCTGGCTTCTGCACAGGCCACATTACGGCAGGCGCAGGAAATCTATGCAGCGCAGGAGGGCGCGATGACCTACCCTCAAGTTGATGCGGGTTTCAGCGCTCAACGGCAACGCTTTAATCCCATCGTATTGGGCCAGGACGGCAAGGCACGGGAATTCAGTTTGTTTAACGCCGGTGTTAACGTACATTACCAACTTGATCTTGCAGGCGGTAACCGCCGCGCATTGGAAGCCCTAGCCGCCCAAACCGACTATCGCCGCCACGAACTGGAAGGTGCGCAGCTGACCTTGGCGGGCAACATCGTTACCGCCGCTGTCACTCATGCCAGGCTTGCGGCACAGATTCAGTCTACGGAGGCCATTCTTCGCGCTCAAGATGAACAATTGCACATTACCCAAGAACGCGTGCGGCTGGGTCAGGGCGCACCGGATGAAATATTGGCACTGCAAATTCAAGTGGAGCAGACTCGCGCCGGACTTCCTGTGTTGCGCAAACAGAGTCAGCAGAATGAACATCTGTTGGCCACACTCACCGGCCGTGCCCCGGGAGATGGGCGATTACCTACTTTTACGCTGGAAGAATTCACCTTACCGTCCGAGTTACCGTTAATCGTATCTTCCGAGTTGGTGCGCCATCGCCCCGATATCCGGGGCGCCGAAGCGCTGTTACACGCCGCCAACGCGGAATACGGCAGCGCAATCGCCAAGCTGTATCCGCAACTCAATCTCAGCGGCAATCTGGCTACGCAGACCTTGATTGCAGGCGCATTGTTCGGACCCGGTTCGGCAATATGGAACGTCCTTGGGCAACTTACCCAGCCACTGTTTAATCCCGCACTGCCCGCCGAAAAGCGCGCGGCATTGGCCGCGTTCGATGCGGCGGCGGCAAATTACCAAATCGTCGTGCTCGAATCCCTCCGTAATGTAGCCGATGTCCTGCGCGCACTGGAGAGCGATGCCCAAACATTAACGGCACTGGCTGCCGCCGATTCCGCAGCTCAGGGCTCTTTGCAATCCGTGCAGAGGCAATATGCACTGGGTGCGGCCAGCTACGTTCAGCAACTTATCGCACAACAAGCGGTGCAACAGACCAGAATCAACTTGATCGCGGCTCAGGCGCAGCGTCTCGTCGATAGTGCGGCTCTGTACCAAGCTATGGGCGGAGGTGTCAGTTAAGGCTATACATGGCAGGCGTAAAATGTAGTTTAAAATATAGTTGGAAAGAAATGAAGGTCGATAATTCCAGCGGGTGAAAGTCCCGCTCTGGCAAGCTCCCCGATAAAGTTAAAGGCCTCAGGCTAGGTTGGCTTTATCCGCCTTTTGTTGATAACTATCCATTTTATCGAAGTTTAAATAGCGATAAGTATCCTCGGCGGTTTCGTTAATTTGGTTGGCATAGTGCATATATTCGTCAAAAGTCGGAATCTTGCCCAGAATCGAACAGACCGCAGCCAGTTCGGCAGACGACAGGTACACGTTGGCACCATTGCCCAAACGATTGGGGAAGTTCCGTGTCGAGGTGGAAACTACGGTAGCATTTTCAGCAACCCGCGCCTGATTACCCATGCACAATGAACAGCCCGGCATTTCG
This sequence comes from Methylobacter sp., assembly GCA_038922535.1. Classification (GTDB taxonomy): domain Bacteria; phylum Pseudomonadota; class Gammaproteobacteria; order Methylococcales; family Methylomonadaceae; genus Methylobacter_A. The sequence continues at coordinate 19,492 of JBCKWO010000016.1, forward strand.
GTGCGCGCACCGACCTTGTTGAAGGTATTGTAATAACCTTCCTCGGTTAATTGGGTCTCGTCCATTTTGGTGGGTGGCGCAACCCACAAACGGGTCGGTAATTCACCTTGGTGTTTTTCCAGCAATTTACCGGCGGCGCGGAAATGACCGATATTGGTCATGCACGAACCCAAAAATACTTCGTCGATTTTAGTTCCGGCCACAGCGGACAGCGTTTTTACGTCATCAGGGTCATTGGGGCAGGCCAGTAACGGTTCTTTGATTTCACTCATATCGATTTCGATGATTTCAAAGTATTCCGCATCGGCATCAGGTGTAAGCAAGACCGGATTAGCCAGCCATTCTTCCATGCTCTTGATGCGATGTTCTATCGTGCGCACATCGCCGTAACCCTCGGCTATCATCCATTTCAACAAGGTGATGTTTGAATTTAAGTATTCGCGGATCGGCGCTTCGTTTAGGCGCACCGTGCAACCACCGGCGGAACGTTCTGCCGACGCATCGGACAATTCAAAAGCCTGTTCCACTTTCAAATCCGGCAGGCCTTCGATTTCCAAAATGCGGCCTGAAAACACGTTCTTCTTGCCTTGTTTTTCAACGGTCAGCAAGCCGCGCTGTATCGCCACATAAGGAATGGCATTGACCAGATCGCGCAGGGTAATACCCGGCTGCATTTCGCCTTTAAAACGAATCAGCACTGATTCGGGCATATCCAGCGGCATCACGCCGGTTGCTGCGGCAAACGCGACCAGCCCGGAACCGGCGGGGAATGAGATGCCGATAGGGAAGCGGGTATGCGAATCGCCGCCGGTGCCAACCGTATCCGGCAACAGCATACGGTTTAACCAAGAATGGATAATGCCGTCGCCGGGACGTAGCGACACGCCGCCGCGATTCATAATAAAGTCGGGGAGCGTATGCTGCATGGTCACATCAATCGGCTTCGGATAAGCAGCAGTATGGCAGAACGATTGCAACACTAGATCAGCCGAAAATCCCAGGCAAGCCAGGTCTTTCAATTCGTCGCGGGTCATAGGCCCTGTGGTGTCTTGTGAACCCACTGTGGTCATGTGCGGCTCGCAATAAGTATGTGGACGAACGCCCGCCACGCCGCAGGCTTTGCCGACCATTTTTTGCGCCAGCGTATAGCCCTTGCCGCTGTCTTTAACATCAACGGGACGGTTAAACACCGTGGATGTGGGAAGCCCCAGCACCTTGCGGGCACGATCCGTCAAACCCCGGCCAATAATCAAAGGAATACGTCCACCGGCGCGCACTTCGTCCAAAATCACATCGGTTTTTAATTTAAATTTGCAGATCAGCTCACCCGTATCATGACGCTTAACCTCGCCTAGATACGGATAAATGTCGATCACATCGCCCATCGCCATCTGGGTGACATCGCATTCAAAGGGCAGGGCGCCCGAATCTTCCATGGTGTTGAAGAAAATCGGCGCGATTTTCCCGCCGATGCAAACCCCGCCTTCACGCTTGTTGGGGATGTATGGAATATCATTGCCCATAAACCACAACACCGAATTGGTCGCCGATTTACGCGAAGAACCGGTGCCGACCACATCGCCTACATACGCCAACGGAAAGCCTTTTTTGTTCAGTTCAGCGATTTGCTGTTCGGCATTGGTAATGCCCTCGCGCGGCATAAGCAGCATGGCTTTGGCATGCAATGGAATATCAGGTCGTGACCAGGCATCGGGAGCCGGTGACAGGTCGTCGGTATTGGTTTCGCCGGTTACTTTAAATACGGTGACCGTCAATTTTTCGGGTACTTTGGGCTTGCTGGTGAACCATTCCGCTTCCGCCCAGGAATTAATCACCTGTTTGGCGAATGGATTACCGGCATCGGCCTTTTCCTGCACATCGTGGAAAGCATCGAATATCAGCAAGGTATGGGCCAGCGCTTTGGCGGCAATCGGAGCCAACGTCTGGTTATCCAGTAACTCGATGAGCGGCGCGATGTTATAGCCGCCCAGCATTGTACCCAGTAATTCAGTGGCGCGCGCTGTATCTAGGATCGGTGAGCTAACTTCGCCCTTGGCGATGGCGTCCAAGAATCCAGCCTTCACATAAGCTGCTTCGTCGACACCGGCGGGGACGCGGTTAGCCAGCAGATCGAGAATAAATTCATGTTCGCTTGCGGGCGGTTGTTTAATCAGTTCAACTAAAGCGGCGACCTGTTCAGCGTCAAGCGGCTTGGGGACGATGCCTTCGGCGGCGCGTTCTACTACATGTTTACGATATTGTTCTAGCATGGATAGGTTCCTAAAAATGTAAGTTTAAATTTTATCGTTCCCACGCTCCAGCGTGGGAACGCAGTTTTAGACGCTCCAGCGTCGCCTTCACCACGGGTCTAACTCAATCAAACCCGTCAACCCAGCATAATTAGCGGCACTCGAATAGCGCCAATGCTCAGGCAGGTTCACATAACCGCGTTTCACAGGATTAGCGTGAATGTAGTCTAATTTCTGCCGCATCATGACCTCGCTAAAGACCATCTCGGCATGAACACCTTCTTGCCAGAATTGATATTCCCGGTCTGTTTTGTGCGCCTGTTTAAAAAATCGCAAATGCGCCAATAACCGCTCAACGTGTTGTGCTTGCAAATGGTCAATAATCTGTCGTGCAGTATACGCCTTGAAGCTACTCACACATTTATTCAAGTTTTTCGCTTGCGCAATAAAATGTAAATGGTTTTCTAAAATAACGTAACCGTAGAGCTGCAAACCTTCGTGTTCTCTTTGGTAACGCCAGCAATCGAGGATGATTTGTACGGTTTCGGGGCGGGTAAAAACAGGGAGCCATTCCAGTACCGTACAAGTCATAAAATGCGGCTTATCGGGTTCGGTTATCGTGTAACGGCTTCTGCCCATAATGGTTTTTAAGACGGTAGTTTAGTGGAACTGGACGCTGGAGCGTCCCGAACTGCATTCCCACGCCGGAGCGTGGGAACGATAAACACTGGAGTCCTTCGACAATGCTCAGGACAGGCGTGGGGATGATAAGCTGTGCGAGAACTTACCCCATCGCCTCAACAATCGCATTCCCCATCTCAACCGTGCCGCATTTCGATTGCGGGTTCAAATCCGGCGTAACAAACTTGCCTTCATTAACAACTTTTTCCACGGCTTTTTGTATTTTATCTGCCGCGTCGTGTTCGCCAAGATGATTCAACATCATCACGCCGGCCATAATCACAGCGGTAGGATTAGCCAGATTTTTTCCGGTGATGTCCGGTGCGCTGCCGTGTACGGCTTCAAACAATGCGGCATCTATGCCGATATTAGCGCCTGGAATCAAGCCCAAGCCGCCCACCAAACCAGCGGTCAAATCGGACAGGATGTCGCCAAACATGTTGGTGCAGACGATCACATCGAACTGGGTCGGATCCATTACCATGTGCATACACGCGGCATCGATGATTTTTTCGTCATACTCAATATCGGGATATTTCGGGGCGATTTCCCTGGCACAATCCAAAAACAAGCCTTGGGTGTATTTTAAAATATTGGCCTTATGGCAAACGGTGACTTTTTTGCGATGGTTGTCTCGTGCGTATTTAAAGGCATATTCGATAATTCGTTCCGATCCAGCTCTGGTTACGACGGCCAGACTTTCGGCGATGTCTTTTTTAGGCGTCAGATAATGTTCTAGTCCGGCGTACAGTCCTTCGGTATTTTCCCTGACGATCACAATATCGACATTTTCAAAGCGGGTTTTTACGCCAGGCCAGTTTTTGGCGGGACGCACATTAGCGTAGAGGTCGTATTTTTGCCGTAACGCGACGTTGATGCTTCTAAATCCGGTGCTGCCGACGCCTGTGGTCAACGGGCCTTTGAATGCCAAGCGGGTTTTGTCGATTGATGCCATGGTTTCGTCCGGCAGCGGCGTGCCGAATTTTTCAAAAGCGGCCATGCCGGCATACGCTTCTTCCCACTGAATTTTTGCGCCGGACGCGTTAATAATTTTAACGGCTTCATCCATTATCGATGGGCCGATGCCATCGCCTTTTATCAATGTAACTGCGTGCATTCATTTCTCCGTAGGTTAAAAAAATCGTAACTATTCAGCGTAGGGATAACATCCCTGAAAAACCGCAATCTTAGCGAGTTGGCATTGTAAAAAGATCAACGCAAACCTTTAAGGCTTATTGCATAGGGATGTTATCCATTTGTACTGAATAGTTACAAAAAATCAGGCTATTATAGTGCTTTAGGCCGGTCTTTAGCCAGTTGCGGCGGTTAAAGGGTGCAAATCGCCGTGCTTTTGTTATGATGAAAAAAGTTCGTGGAGACGTGCGGTACGACGTCGCTACCTTGTGCAACATTGCTCGATATTTAAATATTAGGAGTTGTTATGGCTAGTCTTACGCTTACCCCACCCACAGAAGGCAGCGCTATCACGCTACAAAACGGCAAGCTTGTTGTGCCGGATAACCCGATCATTCCGTTTATTGAGGGCGACGGCACCGGACCGGATATTTGGCGCGCCACCGTCCGCGTTTTGGATGCGGCGGTTGCCAGCGCCTATTCCGGGCAAAAGAAAATCCACTGGATGGAAGTCTACGCAGGGGGGAAAGCCCACAGCTTGCTTGATACCTGGCTACCCGATGAAACCGTCGAGGCCTGCCGGAATTATCTAGTGTCCATTAAAGGCCCGTTGACGACGCCGGTAGGCGGCGGCATCAGCTCCCTTAACGTGGCATTGCGCCAGTTGTTGGACATGTATGTGTGTCTGCGGCCGGTAAGATGGTTTAAGGGCGTGCCGTCACCGGTAAAAAATCCCGGAGCCGTCGACATGGTGATCTTCCGCGAAAACACCGAGGACATCTACGCTGGAATTGAGTTTGAGCAGGGCAGCGATGATGTGAAGATTTTTCTAAACCTGTTGAAAGAGAATTTCCCCAAGCAATACGCCAAAATCCGTTTCCCGGAATCGTCGGGCATAGGCATCAAGCCGGTGTCGCGGGAAGGCACGGAACGGTTGATGCGTTCGGCTATCGATTATGCGATCATCAATAAACGCAAGTCGCTGACCATCGTGCATAAAGGCAATATTATGAAATTTACCGAAGGGGCGTTTCGTAAATGGGCTTATGAGTTGGCGGAGCGCGAATATCCCGATCATGTTTATACTTGGGGGCATTGGGAAAAAACCCGTGCCGAGTTCGGCGAAGCGGCGGCCAATAAGGTGCAGGCCGAAATGTTGGCAAAAGGGCGCATTTTGATTAAGGACAGCATCGCGGATATTACCTTGCAGCAAGTACTGACCCGGCCTGAAGACTTCGACGTAATCGCCACTTTGAATTTGAATGGCGATTATTTATCCGATGCGCTGGCCGCGCAAGTCGGCGGTATCGGCATTGCCCCCGGCGGCAATATCAACTATCAAACCGGCATCGCTATTTTTGAGGCCACGCACGGCACAGCACCCAAATATGCCGATTTGGATAAGGTCAATCCCGGCTCATTAATTCTATCCGGCGAAATGATGCTGCGCTATATGGGCTGGACGGAAGCTGCCGATGCCATTATTAACGCCATGAATGCGGCTATCTCCAGTAAACGGGTGACCTATGATTTTGCCCGGTTGATGGAGGGAGCGACAGAAGTCAAATGCAGTGAGTTTGCGGATGTATTGATTGATAATTTGTGAAGGCGCACTGCGCCACGAGTCACGCGCAACATCCCAAAACGTAGCAGTGCAAACACGAGACGCAGCGCGTCCCTCATGGCGTTCCCACGCAGCGCGTCACTGCCATTAAGTTAAGGATTTAATATGTGGTGGGCGCGAATTTATTCGCGCTTTTTAAACGTATACTGCGCGAATAAATTCGCGCCCACGACATTTAACCCTAATTATTTTTAGCTTAACTTAATGGCAGTGACGCAGCGCGTGGGAACGAGAAAATCCAGCGTTGCGATAGGTCCCGTTGGCGGCGTAGGTTTCAACAGAGATAAATAATCCTCGGCTTACTTTTTATTGCCCAATAGTGATTTTAAATCTGCAAATGGATTGTGGGTGGAGACAGGCGCAGCCGATTTGCTCGTTTTAGCGCTGTCAAAGCGGGTTTCTTCGTATCTTGAATGCTCGTTATCATGACAATAGATGCACAATAATTCCCAGTTGCTGCCGTCTGATGGATTGTCGTCGTGGTTATGGTTTTTATGATGCACGGTCAATTCGGTCAGGCTTTTATGATCGAATTCACGGGTGCAACGGCCGCATATCCAATCGTATAGCTTAAGAGCTTGGCCGCGGTAAGACTGTTCTCGAAGCTCCTGGTTGCGTCGCGCATCGGTGACGATTTGATTCAGCTTGCTTTTGTCGGGTTGGGCTTTTTTGATGGTCATATAAATGTCGTTGGTAAGTTGGGTTTGGCTGAATTTTAACAGAAAAACCGCTATCGGATAACCGTCAACTAAAGGGAAGGCGAAAGGCACAATAACATTTGGTCTTGGATTTTTAGGTCATGTCATCGGGATTCTATGTTTTTCGTGTTTTTCGTGGACAATGCGTAACATCAATTAACAAAAACCTAAGGCGGCAAAGTGGATAAACGAACATTTACAAATCGATTAGTGGTTCTCGATACCGAAACAACCGGATTAAATCCTCAGGAAGGACATCGGATAATTGAAATTGGCTGCGTTGAGTTGGTTAATCGCCGCTTAACGGGTAAGCGCTTTCATGCTTATATTAATCCCGAGCGGATAATCGATGCCGGTGCGATTGAGGTTCATGGCATCACCAATCAGTTCTTGGACGATAAGCCTGTTTTTGCGGAGGTCGTTAAGGATTTTATTGCGTTTATTCAGGGTGCCGAGTTAGTTATTCATAATGCACCATTTGATGTTGGCTTTATTAATTATGAGTTTTCACGGTTGAATGATGGAACCGGAACGGTCACCGATTACAGCAAGGTATTCGACACGCTGAGCTACGCCAGAAAAAAACATCCGGGGCAGCGCAACAGTCTGGATGCGCTATGTAAACGTTATGGTATCGATAACAGCCACAGGGATCTGCATGGCGCATTGCTGGATGCTGAAATTCTGGCCGATGTGTTTTTGTTGATGACCGGTGGACAGTCCTCATTGCTGGACGAAGGGCAGGGCAGATCGGAGGGGGCGATAGTAAACAGCGGGATTAAATATTTGTCGGCGGATCGTCCCGCCTTAAACGTCATACGTTGTACGGAAGAGGAATTAAGCGCACATCAACTGCGTCTTGAGGCTATTGAAAAAGCCGCTGGTGCGTGTATTTGGAATCAGTGAGCCTGTCCTGAGCTTCGCCGAAGGAGTTCCGTGGGCGACCGATTGGTAATACTGTTGACTTAAAATAAAACGGATAACATCCCTTCAAGGGATGTTATCCGTAAAGTCGCTTCAGAAAACGGCACCGCAAGCGATTTCACCCGCCCACGGAGCTTTAGATCAATCTTCAGCTTTCGGTTTTGCCCGTCTGGATGTTGAACCTACCCGTTTTTTGCTTTTATCCACTTTTCTAGCGTCATCGTCGGTTTGCGCTATTTTTTTAGCGTTCTCATCCATTTTGGATATGTTAAGTTGCTGACCGGCCACCCTGACTTTTTTCAATTCCTCAAACAATTCTTTCGGTATGCCAGCAGGTAATTCAACCGTGCTGTAGTCGTCCTGAATCCTGATGCGGGCGATATGATCGCCGTCAATTCCGGTTTCATTGGCTATCGCACCGACGATATTGCCGGGTTTTACGCCGTGGTTATGGCCGACTTCAATGCGGTATGTTTCCATTTCAATATTGGCTCCACCGCCGAAGGAATGTTTCGGTTTGCGGTCTTTTTGCGGCCTATCGGATCTTGCTGGACGATCATCCCTATCTCTGAATGGACGCTCATCCCGGCTGTCTTTGGCCCGTTTAGGCGGATTTTGCATTAACAGCGGCGTATCGCCCTGAACCAGCTTTGCCAGCGCGGCGGCTATTTCCAATGCGCTGACATTGTGTTCTTGCTGGTATTGTTCTATCAACTGGCTGAAAAAGCTCAGTTCTTCAGCGGCTAAAGTATCGGTGATGCTTTGTTTAAAACGGGAGATACGTTTATTATTAATGATCTCGGTTGAAGGCAAGCCCATTTCTTCAACTTTTTTCTTGGTTGCTTTTTCGATATTAGCCAGCAGATTTCTTTCTCTAGGGGCAATAAACAAAATGGCGTCCCCGGTGCGGCCCGCGCGTCCTGTTCTGCCGATACGGTGAATATAGGATTCAGTGTCGTAAGGAATGTCATAGTTGATGACGTGGGTGATGCGGTCTACATCCAGTCCACGCGCAGCAACGTCGGTCGCTATCAAAATATCCAGCTTGCCGTTTTTCAGATTGGCAATGGCGCGTTCGCGTAATGCTTGAGACATATCGCCGTTAATCGGCGAAGCCGAATAGCCGCGTGCTTCCAGTTTTTCCGCCAATTCGACCGTCGCTGTTTTGGTTCTGACGAAGATAATCATGCCGTCAAAGGTTTCAACTTCCAGAATTCGGGTCAGTGCGTCCAGTTTGTGTGTGCCGCTGACCATCCAATAGCGTTGGCGGATGTTGTCAGCAGATGCGCTGGTTACTTTGATGGTGACATGTTCAGGTTCATTCAGGTATTGCTGAGCGATTTTACGGATAACCGACGGCATGGTTGCAGAAAATAAGGCGATTTGTCTTTTTTCCGGAATTTGTTCCAGTATCCATTCCACATCATCGATAAAACCCATGCGCAGCATCTCGTCGGCTTCATCAAGCACCAGAAAGCTGAGTCCTTTCAGGTTTAATGTGCCTTTACGCATGTGATCCATGACCCGGCCCGGTGTGCCTACAACCACATGAGCGCCACGTTTTAGCTGGCGTAACTGAGTAGTGTAGTCTTGTCCGCCGTAGATAGGCAGAACATGGAAGCCTTTTAAGTGCATGGCATAACGTTGAAACGCTTCTGCCACCTGAATGGCCAGTTCGCGGGTTGGTGCCAGAACCAAAACTTGCGGGTCTTTTTGCTTAAGGTCGATGAGCGACAAAATGGGTAATGCAAACGCGGCGGTTTTACCGGTGCCTGTTTGTGCTTGCCCCAGAACGTCTTTGCCTTGCAGTAGGAGCGGGATGGTTTGTGCTTGTATGGGCGAAGGTGTTTCATAACCGACATCATTCAGTGCTCTTAGCACCGGTTCAATCAGAGCTAAATCACTAAAAGAGGGTAATGTAGAAACATCATTGGACATGGATTTACCTGTTGTAGATATAGAATGCGCGGAAGCGCGGGGAAATGTGTTTGTTTATCAGCGCATTATAACGCACTATATTAAAGATTGCATAAAAATTAACAGAACGGAAGCTTTGCCTACAGGGATGTAGGTAAGGGGCGTGAGCACGATCTCAAGGATGGGGGAGGTAGAATTGCGCCTGGAATGGCAATCGAGAGCGCCAACAGTAGGCACCCATCCCATAGGCGCAGCCTCCGCTAGTACCTACATTTCTGTAGGCAACGCAGGAGCAGTTGTCGAGGAGCGGAAGCTTTGCCAATGTGCGGATCGTTTTTTAGCTAAATACCCGTAAAATGTCGTATAGCTGCCCATAGAAGTTCTGTCTGTCTAGCGTGTAGACATGGGTATTGTAAGGGTGAATTCATTCGCTCAGGGGCGGATAAATCCGCCCCTACAAAGTTATTTGCTTGTTATAATGTTTCTAGTTTTGTAATAGTATTAATTCTGATCGAGAGATTTCATGATTCAAGGTAGTATCGTAGCTTTAGTGACGCCGATGGACGAACGCGGTGCGGTGGATAAGGACAGCTTAAAAAGGCTGGTGGAATTTCATATCGCCGAGGGCACAGATGCTCTGGTCGCAGTCGGTACCACGGGTGAGTCGGCAACATTGGATGAGCATGAGCACTGCGATGTGATCAAGTCGATTGTTGAATATGTCGGCGGCAGAATACCGGTCATTGCCGGAACCGGCGCAAACTCGACCACCGAAGCGATTACCCTGACCCGTTTAGCCAAAGAAGCGGGTGCCGATGCCTGCCTGATCGTTACGCCTTATTACAACAAGCCGACTCAGGAAGGCTTGTACTTGCATTACCAAGCCATCGCCGAGGCTGTCGATATTCCGCAGATTTTATACAACGTGCCGGGGCGTACCGCTTGCGATATGTTGCCGGAAACCGTTGGCCGTTTGTCGCATCTTAAAAACATTGTCGGGGTTAAAGAGGCGACCGGCGATTTGTCCAGGGTTAAACAAATCCGTGATCTGACCGGTGACGATTTTGCAATCTATACCGGCGACGATGCGACTAGCCGCGAGTTTTGTCTGTTGGGCGGCAACGGCAGTATTACCGTAACCGGTAATGTCGCGCCAAAGTGGGTGCATGACATGATTATGGCGGCGATGGCGGGCGATGGCGAAACTGCTTTAGCCATCGACAAAAAATTAACCGCATTACACAAAAATCTGTTTATTCAGTCTAACCCGATTCCGGTCAAGTGGGCAGTTGCCGAGATGGGCTTGATGAGCAAGGGTATACGTTTGCCTTTGACGTGGTTGACCGAAGATTGCTTTGATGCAGTGCGTGATGCAATGCGTCAGGCCGAAGTTATTTGATGCGCATTATGAAAACTAAAATAAGCGGGTTCCTCATCGTTGCTGCTCTGCTCAATGTATCGGCCTGCACTTATGTGAAAAATTTATTTCCAGACAAAGAAAAAGATTATCAGTTTACGACTGAAATCCCGCCTCTGGTCCTGCCGCCCGATCTTGCCGGGGATGCAATTGCAAGCGTTCCCTCCGCCCCGGTTGCTGAAACAGCTTCTGCCACTCCTGAACCTGAACCGGCTCCATCGGTAGAGCGCAAATTAATCCCAGTTGCACTGGTTGACGCTGAAGAGGGAATCCAGCGGCTACGTATCGGCGCACCGGTCGTTACAGCTTGGCGGATGGTCGGCAAAGCATTAAGCCGAAAGGCTATAGAAGTGACCAACCGCAATCAGGAAGAAAGGCTGTTTTACGTTCAATACGATCCGAACGCAAAGGAAGTGGAAGACGACAGCATGTGGGACGAGGTCGTGTTTCTGTTCAAGGGACTTCAAATTAATGAACAAGAATATATTCTTAAATTGGTAGAAAACAATCTGCAAACTGACGTTATTATCACGGACAAAGAACAAAAACCGGTGGCTACCCCGGAGGGTTTAAGTTTGTTGATGCTGCTGCACGATACTATCAAAGCTGATTTGGCTAAGTGATTTATTGAGGCAAAAGGCGAAAGGCAAAAGGCTAAAAGCCGTTCCCCTTCGCCTTTCGTCTTTCGCCTTTTATCTTAAATCTTTTTTTACACATGTTAAAAATCTCTGGAACTTCCGCGCTTTCCGACTTTCGTATTAACAAATTATTGGCTGAACTTCAGTCCATAGAACCCGCCATCAAAGCTGTCTCAGCACGGTTCATTCACTTTGTGGATGTTGAAAACGCTTTGGATGATAGTCAATCCGGTATTTTAAAGCAGCTGTTGACTTACGGTTCCGCCCAATCAGGCGCTGGTATTTTAGGGCAGCGGCTGTTGGTGGTGCCGCGCTCAGGCACGATCTCCCCCTGGTCAAGCAAAGCGACCGAGATTGCCCAGCGCTGCGGTTTATCCGAGGTTAAGCGTATCGAACGGGGCATAGAGTACCTGCTGGATGTCGATGTCCCGCTGTCCAAAGCAGTGCAAGCGATATTGCATGACCGGATGACCCAAACCGTTTTGGACAGTGACGTTGAGCCGGATTTATTTGCTCAACATCAGCCCAAGCCATTACTGACTGTAGCCATTGCCGAACAGGGACGCGACGCGCTGGTCAGCGCCAATACGGAACTGGGCCTGGCCTTGTCGGACGATGAAATCGATTATCTGACCGACAGTTTCCTAGCCTTGGGCAGAAACCCGACCGACGTGGAATTGATGATGTTCGCTCAGGCCAATTCGGAGCATTGCCGACACAAAATTTTCAATGCCGACTGGACGATAGACGGCGTAGCGCAGGCAAAGTCCTTGTTCAGCATGATCCGCAATACCGCAGAACTTAGCCCGGAAGGCATATTGTCTGCCTATAGCGATAATGCTTCGGTGATGGTGGGTTCAAAAGAACAGGTGTTTATCCGCAATCCGCAGACTGGCGAATACGCTTATGTCGAAGAAGACGCGCATTTGCTGATGAAAGTGGAGACTCATAATCACCCCACCGCCATTTCGCCTTATTCGGGGGCGGCAACCGGCTCCGGCGGTGAAATTCGCGACGAAGGCGCGACGGGTCGCGGCTCTTCACCCAAAGCCGGTTTAACCGGGTTTTCCGTATCGCATTTGAAAATTCCAGGCTTCCCCCAGCCTTGGGAAACGGACAACGGCAAGCCGGAGCGTATCGCCTCGGCGTTGACTATTATGTTGGAAGGTCCGCTCGGCGGCGCGGCGTTTAATAACGAATTCGGCAGGCCCAATCTGGCCGGTTATTTCCGCAGTTTCGAGCAAGCCGTGCCGGGCAAGGACAATGAGTTCAGGGGCTATCACAAACCGATCATGATCGCAGGCGGCTTAGGCAATATCCGGCCGATGCTGGTCGATAAGCACCCGATTCCTGCCGGTTCGTTAATCATTATCCTGGGCGGTCCGGCGATGTTAATTGGCCTTGGTGGTAGTGCCGCTTCCTCGCAGGCGTCCGGCGCCGGTTCGGAAGACCTGGATTTTGCCTCGGTGCAACGGGAAAATCCCGAAATGGAGCGCCGTTGCCAAGAAGTTATCAACCATTGCAATGCGATGGGCTTTGATACGCCGATTGTGTCGATTCACGATGTCGGCGCGGGCGGATTGTCCAACGCCGTGCCGGAAATCATCCATGATTGCAATCGCGGTGGCCGCTTTGAATTGCGACAAGTGAACAATGCCGATATGGGCATGTCGCCGATGCAAATCTGGTGCAATGAAGCGCAGGAACGTTATGTAGTCGCCATTAAGCCGGAATCGCTGGCATTATTCACGGCCTTTTGCGAACGCGAGCATTGTCTGTTTGCGGTGATCGGCGAGGCCACCGATGCAGAGCATTTAACGCTGAACGATGAGTTACTGGGAGACCAGCCGGTCGATATTTCGATGTCGGTGTTGTTCGGTAAATCGCCCAAGCTGCACCGCAATGTCGAGCATGTCCCAGCCAACACCCAAACGCTGGATGTTAGCGGCATCACCTTGGACGAAGCGGTCAAGCGCGTCTTGGCATTCCCCGCCGTCGCCGACAAAAGCTTTTTGATCCATATCGGCGACCGTTCGGTGACCGGATTGGTTGCGCGCGACCAAATGGTCGGCCCCTGGCAGGTGCCGGTGGCCGATGTTGCGGTTACTGCGGTCGGTTTTCATGCTA
>JBCKWO010000017.1:0-32688 GCA_038922535.1 Methylobacter sp.
CCAGACTGCTTGCACCATCGACCAGCATTGCCAGCACCGCTATTGCGGTATCGTGCTTGCATTCTGGTAAGGTGCTGATTTGTCCCGGTCTGGAAAAAGCTTCTAACACGCACCGGAAAACCGCCTGTTGAAATTCAGGTTGCCAAATCACATCAATCATCGTCATTCTCCGTCGCATTGAGTAAGGTAAAATCCACTCGGGTAAGCGCTAGAATGGCGTTGCGTAGACTTTGTTCTTTTGTCAGTTCGGCCATGCCGATTTCCACCAAATGATAAAGCGCCAGCCAGCCGGGCAGTTGATGTGCCAATACTGCATCGCACACCGCCAAGGCTTCAATCTTTTCCCGGTCATCGTCCATCAGTTGCGCCGCGCCTTGATATTCCAGGTTGTCTTCAGTGCTTACTGTCACCCAGGCACTAGCCAAAGGAATTTCGCCTAAAAAGTAAGGATCGTTAAAAGCACTATCGTTTAATTGCAGCATGGCCAAGCCGGTTTGCGGCAATTGCACGGGGGTAATTGTCCAATGGGCGGCAATCTCATTGAGCACTGCCGTGATCTGTTGTTTCGACTGGGTGGCAAGCGCCCGAGGCCAGTCGTGTCGTGGTATATTCATTAGTTTAAGACCTTCCTAATCCAGGATGACAGGTTATCGATCACCACAATGGTGATCAGGATAATGATGATTAAGGCGGAAGCCTGGTTGTACTTAAACAGGCGCAAAGCATCGTGCAGTTCCAACCCGATGCCGCCCGCGCCGACCAGTCCCAGCACCGCCGCCATGCGCACGTTGCGATCGAAGATGTACAATACGTTGCCTACCGATTCTCTGAGCATCGAAGGCCAGGCGGCAAACACAATTTTCTGAGTGAAACCTGCACCGACGGCCGACAGGGCTTCGTATTTACCCGCCGGTACTCGCTCCATGTTTTCCGCAAAAAATTTACCCAAAAAACCTGCTGTATGCACCGATAGCGCCAATACACCCGGCAGCGGCCCAAGTCCCATTGAACTGACAAATATTAACGCCAACAACAAATCGGGCATGGCACGCATGAAATTGAGCAATTCCCTGGCAAGTCGATAGGTGACAGCGTTAGGTGTTAGCGGGCGCGCCGCATAAGGCGCTATCGTTGCTGCCATAATAAAGGCCAGCACAGTCCCCCAGAACGCGGTCACCAAGGTTTGCACCATAAGATACAGATAACTAGATATGTTCGAGAAATTAGGGGTGCCATAACGGCTAAAATATTCCGCCATGTCATCAACTCCGTACCACAAATCCTTAAAGTCGATACCTAAATCCCAAGCGATTAGCCACAGCAGAGCCAGTACGACAGATAGCCAAACCGGAAATAAATTTTTCGGTTTGGGTGGCAAGGTATTAGTGGACATTCAGTATTCCTCCGATTGCTTTCTGCCGGAATACATCGGACAGTCTGTCCAGTAGCGTTACCAGTATATAAATGGATAAAGCGATCATACCGATACGCTCGTAATTGAACAGACGCATGGACATAACCATGTCGTAACCGATACCCCCCGCGCCGACTAAGCCTAGAATCGATGCCGCGCGTAAATTGTGATCGAGAATGTATAACAGCGAACCGATAAAATCCGGTACCGCTTGCGGCAGCATCGCGTACAAAATACTTTGGAATTTATTGCAGCCGGTCGATTCAAGCCCTTCAATGGCTTTGAAGTCGACCACTTCTATACTTTCAGCGATAAATTTGCCCATAAAGCCCACGGTGACCAGCGCCAACGCCATAATCCCCGGCAATGGCCCTAGTCCCAACGCCGATACAAAGACCAGTGCCCAGACCAGTTCGGGCAGTGCGCGAATTAAGCTGAGCAGATCGCGGGTGATGCGAAAAACCCAAGGATGCGGACTGGCATTTTTAGCCGCCAAAATGCCAAGCGGCATCGATATCACCACCGCAAGCGCGGTCGCCAACAGCGTCATTTCCACAGTTTCCAGCAGTAGCACGCCCAATCGCGACGAATACTGCCAGTCCGGCATCACGATTAAATGCCGGGTAAAATCCAACATACGCGGTAAGGCGTAAAATAACTTGGTATAGGTTATTCCCACCATCGATGCGGTCAGCACCAGTAGTGTGAGCGGCAGCACAAGACACAAAACCGCAGCAGTCGGTGGTTTACCGTTAGGTGTAGGCCAATACCAGCTCGGACTCATGGTGTATCTCCTCGGCGGTGGTGCCATAAATTTCAGCCTGTTTGGCTTTGGTTAATTGTTCCGGACTGCCGTCAAATACCAGACAGCCCGCATTCAAGGCAATGATGCGATCAGCGTATTGTTTGGCATACTCAACTTGATGCAGATTGACAATGACGGTAATGCCTTTTTCGCTGCAAATTTTTCTCAGCAGTTTTAGAATTTCCTCGCTAGATTTTGGATCGAGACTGGCAATCGGCTCATCAGCTAAAATCAGTTTGGGTTGTTGCGCCAATGCACGGGCAATGCCCACCCGTTGTTGCTGCCCGCCGGACAGTATGTCAGCACGGCTCCAGGCCTTGTCTAGCAAGTCGACTTCCCGTAGTGCGGCTTCGGCGATTTGATAGTCCGTTTCTGGAAACAGGTAAAACAAACTGCTCAGCCAGCTGTGTTCAGCCAGACGACCTACCAACACATTGGTCATCACGTTCAAGCGGTCTACCAGATTAAACTGTTGAAACACCATGCCGATATGGGCGCGTACTTTGCGGTAGTTTTTTTTGTTCAGAACAACGCCATCAATGGTAATTTCGCCTTGCGTGGCGGGATCAAGAGCATTCATAGCTCTGAGTAAAGTCGATTTACCGGCGCCGCTAGGCCCCAGCACGGCAATAAATTGCCCGGCTTCAATGTCCAGATTGATGTTTTTCAGCGCGCAATAACCATTGGGATAGGTTTTATGCACTGCTCTCAGGGAAATGTAAGCCATAACGGATTTCCTTTGGGTGAATAGGCTGGGCGAACAGTTTTTTGCTCGCCACATTGATGAACTCATACTTTGGGTGTTGTAATCGGTGTACCCGAAGGCGAGGAATATTGGGCTACAAAAAGGCCGTAACCCAATTTACAGCTACTTCAACATCTCTTCGCGGAGTAATCCCAGTTCACTGACCAAATCGCGGATTTTTTGGTAGTCGGCCGACGTAACAGGATCATATTTGGCTAACTCACCATAACCTGTGACTTTTATATCTTTATGAGCATTGAGAATAGCATCGCGAATTTTGGCTTTGGTGGCTTCCGGCAGATCTTTGCGATAAGCCATGGGTGAACCAGGCAGTGGATCGGAATACATCAGCACCCGATTAGATTCTTTAGTAATTAGACCTTTTTTCAGCATTTTTTCGTAAGTGATGTCGTTGTCGGCGGCGGCATCAACGGTTTTGTTTTTAACGGCCATTTCGGCAGCATCATGTGATCCGGCATAGGTAAACTGGCCGAAAAATTCTTTAGGCATCTGCCCTGTGGCCTGTTTAACCAGATAAGTCGGTATCAAGCCGCCTGAAGCTGAGGCAGGATCGACAAAGGCAACGCTCTTGCCTTTTAGATCGGCGATAGATTTAACATCAGAACCTTCCGGCACCACAAATAAGGAACGGTAGGTAGACAGACCGGTATCCGAGCGGACACCCACGGCAAACGCTTCGGCATTGGCTTCTTTTTCAGCCAGCACATAAGACAGCGGCCCAAACCAGGCAATATCGACACGGCCCTTTTTCATGCCTTCGATGACACCGGCATAGTCGGTGGCGGTGAAGACCTTGATAGGTTCGCCGATTTTTGCTTCCAGATATTGGCGCATCGGCTCAAATTTCTGAATCATCTCCTCGTTGTTTTCAGCGGGTATCAGCCCCATGACCAAGCCTTTGGCTTCGGCGATTGTTTGTATGGCTAATAGAAGAACCAGTACGGCGGCAATGAATTTTAGTTGTTTGAATTTCATGTAATTTTCCTTAAATTAAAAAAGTTACTCAATATTGATTGATATCTGCGCACGATCTGCTCTAAATCGCGCCAATGAATACTCAATCGGTTTTTGTGTCTTAACATCAATATTAACGGTTTTCACCCGTAGCACCGGAAGGTGTCTAGGCATTGCCAACAGCAAACCGTCTTCATCCAATGGCAAGGTGGCGCTGACCGTGCTGCCCAGCCTGACTGGATCAACACCGATTTCTTTGAAAAAAGCGTGCAGCGAACCACTTTGATACTCCTTGATAACATCCCCCAATCTGGCTATGGGCAGATAATGGGAAATTATGCAGAATGGTTTTCCGTCAACTTTACGCAAAGTCTCGAGCCATAACACAGCATCGCCTTCCTCGATTTGCAGCATCTTGGCCACATTGCCTTTCGCTTTGATTTCAAGCTTTCTCAACAACAGGGAATCACTGGTTTTACCCAACGCTTCCAGGTTTTCTGTAAAACGGCTATGCTTGCCGATCGCATAATCGACCGGCGCATCCAGCACAAAAACCCCTTTGCCATGCACCCGTTCCACCAGTCCAAAACTAACGAGTTCATCAATGCCACGGCGTAAGGTATGCCGGTTGACCGAAAATCGATCTGCCAGTTCCTGTTCCGAAGGTAGGCAATCGCCCGATTTATAATGCTGCAAAATATCCTGCTGTAGCGTTTCAGCAATTTGCCGGAATATTGGTTTTCCTTGTTTTCTGTCTAACATAATCACCTACATATCTATATAACTTTGATCCTGAAATGTTACACACTGAATATTTCATTTGTATGACATTGAAGAATTTTTTTATACCGATAGCAGGATTGTTTAAGCAACACTCTCCTGGAAATTGGCTTTAGATCTTGGCAGCCGTTGCTATAGATAGCATTTGTTCGGTTGCATGTGTTTTTATTGTTTGGGATGTCTAGTTTATAATTACCTCCGAATTAGACCCGGACGGGCTTAAAAAAAACGCCCCTTCCAATGCTTCGAAAACCAATATCACCTTCAAAAATCGAAACGTGTGCTGAAGTTGAAAGCTTCCTCTGATGTCGTTGTGCCAGTCGAACCCGGCTTTACTACCGAGCCTGCAAATGCCACCGGCATATTAAAGTCGGTACTCACATATTCCATATAGAAACGCAGATTTGGATTTAAAAGCCATTTCAATCCGATGGTATAGGCATCAGCCTGATTGGCGAACCCCTTAGCCAAAACACCGGTACCTAGTGCATTGGTCGTTTTGAAGTCCGACGCATCCAAATGACTGAAGCGCGTGGCAAGTTCCCATGCACCCCAGCTATCATGCATGTTGAAGTTGTGGTTTGGTTTGATGGTGCCAAATCCAGCATCCTTGCCGAAGAAATTACTGTACTTCTCGCCGGTAATCAGCCAGTTTGCCGACAGATAATAAGTATCGAGGTTGCGTTCGAATTCCGCACCCTTTACGGATTGCCCGGTATAAAGATTCTTAACGTACTCACCGGTAAATTTGACGGGTCCAAAAGCTAAGGTACTGTCGAAACCGAAACGTTCCAGTTTAAATTCTGTATTGTTAAAATCATCGGTTCTAAAAAATCGAATCCCTCGCGCTTCAGTCGTCGCCTGCTGGAAGCTACCCTTGCCTGGTTGAATACCGTTACCGTAGGCGACTCCCGCGTGGTAAATATTGTCTTTATGTCCCAGCATCGTGGCGGCATCGATGGCTAAGCGGCCGAGGATATCCTTGCCGTCCGCATCAGTGAATTCATCTTGCTGGGTGCTGGCCAGGCCAGCATTCTGGCGTACCCCGCCATTGACTCCTGCCACTGCGTAGTAGATGCCGTTAATCGGCATACCGTGCGCCATCACCCCGCGATCGATACCCGGAACGAATTGCATAGGCATCGCCCGCTCCATAAAGTCGAGGTTGCGTGATGAGGTTCTTTCATTCTGACCGAAGGGGAACCGTAGTTGCCCCGTTTTGATTTGGAATTCATCCCAAAGATGAGCGTTGATATCCCAGAAAATAGGCTGGGCAACATTTTTGCCATTAAATGCACCGATTAGAGTGTATTCGTATTTATTATAAACCTTGCCAGAGAATGAGAGGTAAGCACGGCGCACGTCAAAAATATCCGCAGCGGCTTCGTTTTCTTTAAGGAAGTTTCGGGAATCCAACTGAAGGCGCCCACCGATGCCCAAACTATGCTGGCCATCCGCGCTTTCCAGCTTAAATCCGTCTTTATAAATAGGTTTGAGAACTGTGTATCCGTGTTCTTTTTCATCCTTTTCGGCCGCTGCGGCAATTTTCTCGTTTTCTACTGCAACCGCTTTTTTGACTTCCTCCTTAACCGATTGTTTACCAGTATCCTCAGCCTCGGCGGAAGCCCTGAGTGCGGCATAAGCATCTGAACTGATGGTTCCGCTGTCATACAAGGCATCAATCAACTTAGTCATTGTGCCTCCGGCTTGCGCATCGACCGTAGTGAGCGAGCCGACCAAAGCCATACTAATGACCGTTGCAAGTTGTTTTTTAATCACTTTTTACCTCCTGAATTTAATAAGAAACGTCATCAGTGATCTTCTAAAAATTGCTTACCAGAAAACATAAATTTTTAGAGGGTCATTTAGCGTTAAAAATGCAGTTGTCTATATAACTAGATATATAAAATGCTTGGCAACTATATTGGCTTTTGATTACAGGATGATTACAGGAATATAAAGATTAGATGACAAAGCGTGCAAAACGGCGTCCATTTTTTTCCATCGCTGCGAGACAGGAGTCGAGTAGTCTCCAGAAGCGATAGTGGATGTGTTTTCACGAAGCGTCTTTTTCACACTTCACTTGCCATGTAATGGCTTAGTGAACTGGGGAAGCCCCTTGCGGGCTTGCGTAGTGAAAATGCAGGCTTTCCGAAATCGCGTTGCCTATAGGGATGTAGGTACTTAGCGTGAGCGGAAGCTGCGAGTCATTGCGAGAATGATGTTGTATACCCCTTGCAGGGTATACAACGAATGAAGCGGAACGGCTGGGGCAGTTTCAGGCATTAGTAGTCGCGTGATTTTTGCCGCTTGTTGGGCAGGGACGACAAATTGCTCCTGCATTTGCATGCATTCACGCCATCCCTGGCGATCATACCCAAAAAAGCTTTCTCAAAAACAGTGACTCCCCTCAACAAGTCATTACCAGTGTCGGAAGCGTTGCAGCCAGCTCCTACCGCTGTCGGCGTTAATATAGTCCCGCGTCATCCCCCCTAGTTCCGCCTTCCATGCCAAAAATCCCGCTTCCCCACAACCCACACTGAATTGTTGGCAGTTGTTGCGGGTGTTTTTTTAGGAATGGGACGAGAATGGGAAAACTTTTATTTTAGGCAATAAAAAAGGCCTTCGATTTCTCGTAAGGCCTTGATAGTATTGGTGGGGCGTCGGGGGTTCGAACCCCGGACCCATGGATTAAGAGTCCACTGCTCTACCAGCTGAGCTAACACCCCAATATTTGGTTAATTGTAAAGGATTCCTTGAGTAAATCCAAGAACAAAAGCCGCAGCTCTACTCACAACACCTGTTTTTAAAAGGCCTTCATTTTATTTTACTCAGCGCCACAGATAATTCCTGGCTGAATTCACTAAGGATTTTGCCTAGCGCTTTAACGGCGGATGGGTAAGATGGATCATCCAGCCGATGTTCAATTTTGGAATGACCATTGCTTATCAGGGTATGGTTTTTTTCATCCATGATCGTCCAGTTGGCTTCAAGGTTTACGCTCTGTTCAGGATGAGTATCGAAGCGGATGATCTCTATGATGACCCGATAGTCAACAGCCCCGTAGGCACTCCACGGATAGGCTCGGATAAGGTCGCTGGGTTGTAGCGCCGCCAGATTGTGGGTTAGCACTTGGACGACATTGTCTTTTAACGGCGATGCCCATTGATGAAATTCGGCGAGTGTTACGCTGTTATCCGGCTGTCGGGTGACGATTTGTTTGCGTTCGAGCAAAGCCGGTATCGATACCGGGCCAATGCCGATTTGGCGTTTTTTATCTATTACCGTTGACACTGGCGGAGGCTCGCTGCTCAGCGGTTCCAATACATAAAAATGGGTCGGCGGTGTCGACAGACATGCCGAGAGCAGAGTGCAGGCCGAGATCGATATAAGCCATTTTGAAAGTTGATTTGCCATGTTACTGCTCTTTTTTGCCGCGGATTAATGAGTTGGGGTTTTGTTCAAGATAGTCGGTCAGTTGTTTGACCGAACTTGCCGCCTGGGTCAGTTCCTGTAGCAGTCGGTCTAGCTCGTAGTGGGTGGTCGAGCCGGGTTCCAGAATGCTTAATACTTGGTGTGCCGAAGCCATAGTAAGGTCGGCGGTAGCTAGCGTTCCTTTGGCGGTGACCAACATGCTGGTCGCTGCCTTTGAGGTGACTTGCAAAGATTGCAGGGTTTTATTGGCTTCAGTCGTTAAGTCCTCCAACGGCAGTTTGGCGACTTTATCCATGATGATATGGGCGGAATGGGTGAATTGATCCAACGAGCTGGCGGCGGTGGGAAACTCTGGATAAACGCTGTTATTATCGCTCAACACAATCTTGCTTTTCGGGTGAAAATCAAGATCAACCAACAACTGCCCGGTCAACAGGCTGCCGGTTTGCAATTGCGCGCGTAGGCCTTTGTTAATCAGCTGCGCCATAATATCTTTATCGCTGATATTCTTTTGGTTATTGATTTCCTTGATGCGCTCTGGTTCCAATTCCACGGTGACCGGAATGTGGATTTCAGCGGTCTTCATGTCCAGCTCCAGATTGATGTCGGTGACTTTGCCAATCGGAATGCCGCGTAATTGTACCGGCGCGCCTACGATTAGGCCCCGTACCGAGCCGTTAAAATACATGACGTATTTTAAGGTGTTTTGATAAATAATCTGGGTCGATAGCGTGTAAGTGTCGTACAGCGGGAAAATGCTGTTTTCAGGCTGGATATTTTCAATCGTGTCCTCAGGCGAGGCGCGAAAGGCAATGCCGCCGCTTAATAAGGAAATCAAAGGTCCAGTTCTGACCTTGAAGCCATCGGCACCGGCTGACAGGTCGATGCCGCTGTCTACCCAGAAACGGGTGTTTTTCCTGATGAACTGGTCGTAGGGTTTGTTGATGAAAATAGTCAGGCGTATCGCGTCCGCTTCCTCGGATAAGGTGTGGCTGAGCACTTCGCCTACGGTGATGCCGTGGAAATTGATCGGGGTTCCCGGTTTCATGGAGCCCAGATTATTAGTTTCCAGAATGAAATGCGACCCTTCGGCGTTGTTTTTTAACACGGGTGGGGTGGTCAGTCCGGTAAAATGATAAGCTCTGGAACCATCGCCCGGACTGATGGCGATATAGGGTCCCGAGAGCAGTGTGGTTAGTCCTGAAATCCCGCCCAAACCCACCTGCGGCTTCACCACCCAGAAGTTGGTGTTGGTGTTCAAATAATTGGCCACAGAGCTGTTCATCTGTGCGGTGATCAGGATGGTTTTTAAATCGTCACTGATGGAGATGGCGGTTACTTTGCCGATTTCTACATTCAGGTATTTAATTTTGGTTTTATCCACTTCCAGACCTTCGGCGGTAGGAAAGCTGATGGTGATAACCGGGCCTTTTTCATTGATGGATTTGGCGATTAACCAGCCGCTAACCAGTAGCGCGATTAACGGCAGGAACCACACCAGCGGCAATTCGGTTTTTTTGTTGATGGTCACTTCAGATGCATCGGGGTCGATAAAGTCATTCATTTTAGCGCTGGTTATCCCATATTAAACGTGGATCGAAACTTTTGGCGGCGAACATGGTCAACACTACGACCGCAGCAAACGCCGTTGCCGCAGGACCCGCGATAACCTGAGCCACATCGCCCATATCGACCAAAGCAACAAGAATTGAAATCATAAAAATATCCAGCATCGACCAGCGGCCTACAAAAGCGATAATACGGTATAGGATAGTCCATTTTTTGGCATGACCTTGCCAGCGATAATGAACATTGAGTAATAATAAGCTGATGCCCAACAGTTTTAACAACGGCACCAGGATACTGGCGACCAGAACCAGCAGGGCTATGGGCAGCATATTGCCGTGAATCAACGCCATAATACCGCCGATGATGGTGTGCGGCTCGCCGGAGCCCAAGCGTATGACGGTCATGATCGGGTAAATATTGGCCGGAATATACAAGCAGAAAGCGCTCAACAGCAGTGCGGCGGTGCGTTGAAAGCTGTTGGGCAGCCGGGGATGCAAGCGGCTGCCGCATAAAGGGCAATACTTGTTGTTGTCGGCCTGTTTCGATAAACAGCCGCAATCATGGCAACGGATAAAGCCCTGAGCCAGAGCGGTCTTTTTGGATTTCATTTTGTTAATCGTCCAATGTGCCGCCAGAACAGAACCTTGTCCAAGCTGCTGGCCAGCATACCGGTGATGATTAGCAAGGCAACGAACGCGTAGAGCCCAAAACCGAATTTAAGTTCGGAGGTGGCGGAAAGTTTAACGCAGGCGACAATGATGCCCAGCATATAAACTTCCAGCATCGCCCATTCGTCGATGTGTTGTAGCCAGTGCATCCAGCGCGCCAAATGCCGGTTGGGTTTATTAAAATAAAGGTGCGCGCTGATCAGCAAGGATAAAATAATGTTCAGCAGTGGAAACAAAATGCTGGATAAAAACACCAACACAGCAACCCCCAAAAAGTGCCCTTCAAACAACGCAACCACGCCCGACCATAAGGTGTCGTCCTTGGCTCCGCCCAGCATTTTGATGCCGACCAGCGGCATCAAAATGGCCGGGAACATCAATATCAACCCGGCAATAGATAGCGCAAAAGTGCGTTCGATGCTTTGTTTGCGCGGCCGTTGCAGCAGATAGCTGCAACGCGGGCAATGCGCCTTGTCACCGACCACAGGCGCGGCAGGGTTGAGCAATAAATCACACTCGGGGCAGGCGGTGAAGTCTATTTGGGTCATGTTGTGAGGGTTAGTGTTCAGGGTGTGGTTGCTATTATCCCTGTCAATACTCCGGTTGTCATTTTTAGCGCTATTGGGTAGATTTAGCGTAAGGAAATCCGGTGCAGGGTGTTTTGAAACTGATCCCGGCTTGAGCTTTTTCAGCCGAGTTTTTTAGGGGCGATTGATTTTGATGTGGCGTATCGCCTACTGTTGATCCAAGGTCGCGGTGATGGCGTTTAAATAGACAACAATTGGATATTCAAAAGCTTAATGCTGCGTTGAATTCGCAATAATTCACCACGAAGGTACGAAGAAAAGCTAGAGTAAAAGCTTCGTACCTTCGTGGTGAAAATACAAATAGGTGCTCATGAGAATTTTACTGGTTTTATTGTTATGTTTGCCCGTGTGGGTTAACGCGGAAATTTACCAATGGCAGGATGCGAGCGGCAGCACTCATTTTTCGGATCGCCCGGTTAGCGATGCCAAAATAATCGAGATAAAACCGGGCTATGATTTCTACAAGGTCAAAACGGTTTACGACGGCGATACCGTAGTGTTGGAGGATGGTCGAAAAATCAGGTTTTTGGGTATCAATACGCCGGAGGTTCAGCATCGGGATAAACGGGCCGATGCAGGCGGCGACGAGGCCAAGCGCTGGTTAATCGACAAACTGCTTAACACTCGAGTCCGCCTGGAAGTCGGCGTGGAACTTACCGATAAATACGGCAGAACGCTGGCGCACTTGTTTACCGATAAAAAAGAGCATATTAATCTGCAACTGGTTGCTGCGGGTTTGGCGTCGGTTAGCATTTTTCCGCTTGAGCTGCGCTATGTTGATGAGTTGGTTAAGGCGGAGAATAAAGCAGAGCAGGCCAACATCGGCATTTGGGGGCGGCCCGAATATACGGCGATACCGGTAAGCCGCCTTACCGAAGCAGGGCATCCGGGCTGGACGCGTCTGGTCGGCAAGGTGGTCAATATCCGCACCACTCGAAAGTCGGTGTACTTGGAGTTTTCGGATACATTCGAGGCGCGTATCGAGAGCCAATGGCTGGATTTATTCCCCGATGTGAATAGCTATTTGGGCAAAACCGTCGAAGTGCGCGGCTGGTTGAACAAAAGCAAGGGACATTTGTCGATGTTAATCCGGCATCCGAGTGCGATTAAAATTCAATAGGCAATGGGGCAATACCATTAAAATCATTAGAAAGGCTTTGGCAAAAGCCGTAGCAAAGACCTTCCAGGTTTTAAAAACCTGGAAGGTCTTAACCGTGGCTCAAACGCGTCATCCGTGTTCTATTAGAATTTTACTCGCCATTCCTATAAACTAACGCGCTTTAACACTAGCCGAGATTTAAATGACTGCCCCACGTATTGGTTTTATTAGTTTGGGTTGCCCCAAAGCCCTGGTCGATAGCGAAAGAATTCTAACCAAGCTGCGTTCAGAGGGTTACATCATTTCGCCAACTTATCAAGACGCCGATCTGGTCGTGGTGAATACCTGCGGTTTTATCGATGCGGCAGTGGAAGAATCGCTGGACAGCATCGGCGAGGCGCTGGCCCAAAATGGCAAAGTCATCGTCACCGGCTGCTTGGGTTCCAGGGAAGCTGAGATCCGGGCACGTCATCCGCAAGTCTTAAAAGTCACCGGCGCTCACGCCCTGGAAGAAGTGGTCGCTGCGGTGCATGAGCATTTGCCGCCACCGCATGATCCGTTTATCAGCCTAGTGCCGCCGCAAGGCATCAAGCTGACACCACGGCATTACGCCTATTTGAAGATTTCCGAAGGCTGCAATCATCGTTGTACATTCTGCATCATTCCGTCTATGCGTGGCGATCTGGTCAGTAGGCCGATAGACGAGGTGATGCTGGAAGCTGAGCGTCTGGCTAATGCCGGAGTTAAGGAATTGCTGGTGGTTTCGCAGGATACCAGCGCCTACGGCTTGGATTTAAAATATCAAAGCCGCAACTGGAAAGGCCGTTCGCTTAGAACCCGTTTTTATGAGTTGGCCGAGGCGATGGGCGATTTAGGCATCTGGGTCAGGATGCATTACGTTTACCCGTATCCGCATGTGGACGAAGTGATCCCGTTAATGGCCGAGGGCCTTATCCTGCCTTATCTGGATATACCGTTCCAACACGCCAATAGCCGTATCCTTAAGTTGATGAAACGCCCGGCGGCTAGTGAAAATAACTTGGAGCGCATCAAAGCATGGCGCGAAATCTGTCCTGACATTACCTTGCGCAGCACCTTTATCGTCGGCTTCCCCGGTGAAACCGAACAGGAATTCGAACAGTTGCTGGACTTTATGAGCGAAGCGCAGCTGGACAGAGTCGGCTGTTTTGCCTATTCGCCGGTCAAAGGTGCAGTTGCCAACGACTTGCCCGACCCGATACCGGAAGAAATCAAACAGGAGCGTCTGGCACAGTTTATGGCGCATCAAGCTGAAATCAGCGCCGCGCGTTTGCAGAAACGGGTGGGCAGGATTGAAACCGTATTGATCGATGAAGTGGTC
This sequence comes from Methylobacter sp., assembly GCA_038922535.1. Classification (GTDB taxonomy): domain Bacteria; phylum Pseudomonadota; class Gammaproteobacteria; order Methylococcales; family Methylomonadaceae; genus Methylobacter_A. The sequence goes on from JBCKWO010000017.1 coordinate 13,438, forward strand.
GAAGAGGGCGCGGTGGCGCGAAGCAAAGCCGATGCGCCGGAAATCGACGGACAGGTGTTTATCGACGGCGCGACGCATCTTAAAGTCGGCGACTTTGTTGATGTCGAGCTGGAAGAGGCGGATGAATATGATTTGTGGGGGCGGTTGGTTTAAAAATTACGGCTGATTTTTGAGCTTGACTCTCGAATAGAAGAGGTCTTTTATGCAGGTTTCTATGTGGGGATTTAAGCATTAGGTAACGCGCAAAAAATATCCACCACGCTGGATTCCCATGCTCCAGCATACAAACGAGTTAAATCGAGGTAGTGCAGACGTAAGCGCCCCCACCTTTGAAAAAGGGGGAAGTGAACGCTTACACATGGGCAAGTTTGGCTCGTGTGGTGTGGTGGAACTTTGGCATTTGTGATGATTGCGGCCGCCTTGATTGATCCGATATTCACGGCACATTAGTTTGTAGTCGCAACTGCGACAGGCTGCCATCGGCGTTGAGAACCGCTAGACTTTTTAGTGCAGAAGAGTATGCTGAACCCGTTGCATTTGGCAGTTAAGCTTTGCTAGGTGTATCTTCAATACATTGGCATATCGGTGTCATTTCCATGAGTTTTTAGAAAACCCCATCAACTATTTGGAGCGAATACCATGAGCAAAGAACAAAAAAGCAATAAAGAAGACAAAAAAAAACCAGCTTTGAGTCCGAAAGAAAAGAAGGCTGCGAAGAAATCCAAGAAAGATTCTAAGAGTTAATGAAATTAACGAAAATTTAATGCAATCTGCCGGTTGCTAATCTTCAGACTGGCAACCGGCAGATTACGGCCTAACTCACTATCCCTGCATGTGGCTCTATTCAGGCTTTCATCGCTTCGTTCAACTCGTATTTTGTCCCCCAGAGAATCTTCGTCATCCGCATCATCGAATTAATTGAGGGTCTTAGGATGCGATTCGTGATACACCCCGTAAGCCATCATTTTTGCGCTGGAATAGAGGAAATGGTTTTGATTCAATAGTATTTACACACAGAAACTATCAGTGACTTAGCGGTGACTTTAAATGTGCCGATTAAAGAGCCATAAGTAATTGTAAGTAATTGATAGTTTAAAATATTATTGATTTGTTGAGTTTTTGTACGATCTAACAAAACACTAGTAAAAACCGCAGCTAAGCGACAAATAAAACAATCAATGCACAGAGTTATCCACAGATTTTGTGAATAACTTATTGGGTTCAGGTTAACCGCTGTATTGGGACTGGAATAGCCTTTCTCGTTCCCTGCACTGGCGTGTAGGGAACGAGAAGATTTGTCAAAGATTCGGCAAATATTGCGGCAGGTGTTGGCGAATATCGGCGGCACTCAACATGGATAACTCTTTATTGAGTTCAAATGCAACCCGTTTTTTAACCGGTTCCGATAATTGGTTGCGCAGCAAGCCAAGAAAAGTGGGTGCGGCGACAATCAGTAATTGTTCGAACCGGTTTGCGTTGTGCGCGGCTTCCAGATATTCGGCAATGCGATGTGCAAAACTGTCGGCTTCGTGTTGTTTCGGATCGGTGGCCTGCTCAAAAGCGTGTCCGCCTCCTCCGGTGCTTTTGATCCTTCCCGGCAGGTCGGAAGTCATATCCCGATCATGTAAACGACCTTCCGCATGAGAAAAGTCTTCAATTTCTTCTAAAGGAGAAGAAGGCGTGTCAGCAGTAAAAATGCGTGCACGAGCGCTATCAGCAACGAGTATCCAGGTTAATTTCATGATTGTTTCCTTTGCGGCAATTTTGGTTAAATAACACGCTACTTGCAAAATCCATTGGTTTTGTTCTGTTGACTGTAGGATAGATAAATCAAGTCCTGCAATCAATAGGTAGCGATGCTGAGTGTATCACGAGCATCGTGAGCTTGGTTAATTGAGCACACGGAATGTTGTAGACGGGGTAAAATAGCCTGTCCGTAACGTTTCTTTTTAACCCTTGTCCATAATCCCTATGCAGCCGGCATTTGTCCATTTAAGACTCCACACCGAATTTTCTTTGGTAGACGGGATCGTCAAAATCAAGCCCTTGGTCAAACGTTTGGCCGAGCTGAATATGCCTGCGGTTGCGGTCACTGAGCACGCTAATCTGTTCTCGTTGGTCAAATTCTATAAAGCGGCATTAGGGCAGGGCATCAAGCCGATAGCTGGTTCCGATGTGCTGGTTTTTAATCCTGAAGATCCCGCTACGCCGTATCGTTTGACTTTGCTGGTCAATAATCACACTGGTTACATCACGCTGACCGAGTTGATTTCCTTAGCCTATCAGGAAGGCCAGCATCAGGGTGTGCCGATGCTGCGGCAGGAATGGATAGAAGCCAATCATAACGGCCTGATTGCATTGTCCGGCGCGATGAGCGGGGATATAGGCAAAGCGCTGTTGGCCGAAAACCATGAGGCGGCCAAACGGCTGGCGGCGTTTTGGAGCGGATTGTTCAAGCAAAGTTTTTACCTGGAATTGCAGCGAGTCGGCAAGCCGGATGAGGAACGCTATATCACCGCCGCCGTCGAGCTGGCCGTGGCTACCTGTTTGCCGGTGGTGGCGACCAACGATGTGCGCTTTGTCTATCAACAGGATTTTGCCGCCCATGAGGTGCGGGTTTGCATTAATCAAAGCAGGGTGTTGGACGATACCCGTCGCCCCAAGGATTACACCGATCAGCAATATTTGCGTAGCGTCGAGGAAATGCAGGCGCTGTTTGCCGATATTCCCGAGGCGCTGGAAAACTCGGTGGAAATTGCCAAACGCTGCAATTTAAAGCTGACGCTGGGCGAAAATTTCCTGCCGGATTTCCCTGTGCCTGAAGGCATGAACTTGGGCGAGTTCATGGCCGAAGAGTCGATGAAAGGCCTGGAAGAGCGCTTGCAGCATTATCCTGCGGTGGGCAAGGGTACTGACCAGGAAAACCGGCAGGTTTATTATGACCGCCTGGATTTCGAGTTGAAAATGATTACCCAGATGGGTTTTCCCGGTTATTTCATGATCGTTGCCGACTTTATTCAGTGGGCAAAAAGCAATCTTATTCCGGTCGGGCCGGGCCGGGGTTCGGGTGCGGGGTCGTTGGTGGCTTATGCGCTTAAAATTACCGATCTCGACCCTATCGAATTCGATTTGCTGTTTGAGCGATTTTTAAATCCCGAGCGGGTTTCGATGCCCGACTTCGACGTCGATTTTTGCATGGATCGCCGGGACGAGGTGATCGATTATGTCGCTCGGCATTACGGTCGCGACCATGTGGCGCAGATCATCACTTACGGTTCGATGGCGGCGAAAGCGGTGATTCGCGATGTCGGTCGGGTGTTGGGTTTCGGTTACGGTTTTGTCGATAGACTGGCCAAGCTGGTTCCGTTTGAAATTGGTATTACGCTGACTAAGGCGCTAAAAGACAGTCCTGAGCTCAAACAGCTTTATGAGGCCGAGGAGGAAGTCAAGGCGCTGATCGATATGGCGCTGTCGCTGGAAGGTACGGCCAGAAACGCCGGAAAACATGCGGGCGGCGTGGTGATTTCGCCGACCAAGCTGACCGATTTCACGCCGCTGTATTGCGATCAGGACGGCAATAACCTGGTCACCCAGTTCGACAAGGATGACGTGGAAGCAGTCGGCTTGGTCAAGTTCGACTTCTTGGGTCTGCGTACGCTAACCATCATCGATTGGGCGTTGCAGGACATCAATGCCAAGCAAAAAGCACTCGGCAAGCCGCTGGTCGATATAACCACTATTCCCCGAGATGATCCGGCTTCCTATAAGCTGCTGACCAACGCCCAGACCACCGCCGTGTTCCAGCTGGAATCGCGGGGCATGAAGGAGCTGATTAAGAAGCTGAAACCCGATTGCTTCGATGATATTATCGCGTTGGTGGCGCTGTTCCGGCCGGGGCCGCTGGAGTCTGGCATGGTGGACGATTACATCAACGTCAAGCACGGAGCCAAAGCGGAGTACGCGCACCCGTTGCTGGTGCCGATTCTACAGCCTACCAACGGCGTTATTTTGTATCAGGAACAGGTGATGCAAATCGCCCGGGAAATGGCGCTGTACACATTGGGCGGGGCGGACATGCTGCGCCGGGCGATGGGTAAGAAAAAGTTGGAGGAAATGGCCAAGGAGCGGGACAAATTCACCGCAGGTGCCATCGAAAATCAGGTCGATGAAAAAGTCGCCACTTATGTTTTCAACTTGATGGAGAAATTTGCCGGTTACGGTTTCAATAAGTCGCATTCCGCCGCTTACGCGTTGATCGCCTATCAAACCGCCTGGCTAAAAGCCCATTATCAGCCAGAATTCATGGCGGCGGTGTTGTCTGCCGATATGGACAACACTGACAAAGTGGTGATTTTGATCGAGGAATGTCGGCAGATGAAGCTGGAGATTCGCCCGCCGACCATCAATGTCTCGAAATACAAATTCACCGTTAACGACGAAGATGAAATTGTTTACGGTCTGGGCGCGCTAAAGGGTGTGGGTGAAGCGGCCATCGAAGCTTTGCTGATAGAACGCGATGAACATGGGACGTTTTCCGGCTTGTATGATTTATGCAAGCGAGTGGATTTGCGCAAATTCAACCGTCGGGTGCTGGAGGCGTTGATACGCGCCGGGGCTTTTGATGAGTTTGACGATAACCGGGCAGGGCATCTTGCCGAGTTGCCGACGGTATTAAAAGTCGCCGAGCAGCATGGAAAAATGGCGCAAACCGGTCAGAACGATTTGTTCGGTTTGGCGGTTAATGTCGCTTATGTCGATGATGTTCATACTTATTCGACGGTGGTCGAACCTTGGTCTGAAAATGAGCGGTTGGCGGCGGAAAAGCTGGTTCTGGGCTTGTTTTTGACCGGACACCCGATCACCCAATATGAAGCTGAATTAAAACAGTTTACCAACGGCTCTATCGCGTCACTACTGGCCGATGTGGAGAGATCCAGGAGCAGAAAAATGGAAGCCAAAGTCGCCGGTTTGGTTGTCGAAGTGCGCACCCGGCAGACTAAGAACGGCAAAATCATGGGTTTTGCGACGATTGATGACCGCACCGGCAGGCTTGAGATTGCTGCTTTTGGCGATATTTACGAAAAATACCGGGGTATTTTCACTCGCGATAGCCTGTTGATTGCCGAAGGCACATTGGGTATTGACGATTATTTGGGAACGCTACGTTTAACGGTAGATAAACTTTATAACATGGAGCAGGCCAGGGAAGTTAATGCCAGAAGCATTGAATTGGTGTGGAATGCGCCAGGCGAAGATGATGACTTTGTTACCAAGCTGATGGCCGTTTTGGAACCTTTTAAGGGCGGCGGTTGTCCTGTAGGTATGAGTTACACAGGAACGGTTGCCAAAGCCAATCTACGCTTGGGCGACGAGTGGCGCGTCCACCCCACCGACGAATTGGTGGCGCGATTGACAGCGTTGTTGGGGAATGGAGCTGTGGAGGTTAAGTACAGATAAAAGGTTTCAAGCCAACTTTACAATCCCGGCAAAACGTTACAGTCACGCCGGGCATGTTGTTTATGCCCGACACTCCCAAACTTCAATACGTTGAGAATTTCGGGATTGACCATCGTCGATTTACCTTCTGATACTAAAAGGTCGAGTAACGAAAAGCTGTTGTCCGACCTTGCTGAATTGTCGGGCTTCATTGCATCAGCTCAATTTAAGGCTCTATTATCCAGAAATCAATTTACTCCAATATCCACTTTTATTAATCTGTATGAAGCGAGGAGTTTTTTTGTCGGATTCGAATCCAACCTTAGCACTGAACCGTTTATTTTCGAAATAGAGCGCACACACTCCATTTGCTTCATAGCAGCCAGATTTAATTGGTTTCCCGAATTCGCTAATAAACTTTTCAGGGTCTGAGCGTGTAGATACACCTTTGATAAACGCACCCTTGTAAGGAAATTTATAGTCTTCGCTTTGGTAAAAGCTCAAAGAAATATTATGAAGTGTGCCCTCAGTATCAAAAAGGACTTCTATATTACCATCGATACCGTAGCTTTCATCTTTGAATTTGAAACCTTGAGATTTGTAATAATCCCCTATGCCAAATAACGCCAACAGCTTCATTACATCGACTGCTTGCTTGCCGAGCAAATCAGCCATATCTTGTACACGATTAGCTTTCAAATAGCCGAGTAATGACTGAGATGGAATATATTTTGGGTTTGTGTTTTTGATAGCTTCGTCAATGGTGTCTTTGAATTTTTGTTGTGACTCGTGGAATATTTCGGCTTCACTGCACTCCAAAATCTTGATCAATTTGTCGATCAACTTTGGATTTTCGCCTTTGCTATTTCTCAATTCTCTATGAACGGCAACCGAACTTCCGCATGTTGCAATCAAATACTCGTCGTAGCCATGGATGTATCCAGATAAGTTGGACGCTACATATTCCTTGTCAAGCAAAACTATATTATCAGATGCGGCAGATTGCATTTTTTCAGATAGGCTGCGAGGAGATCCCATCTCTTCGAGGTATTTCTCCGTTGCTACTTCAAGATATTGGGAAAGGTTTTTGGCATCATCGAGTGATAGCTTTTTTAGGTTTTCGTGATTCAAATATATTCGATGAACTCCCAATGTGTCTCCGAATCTCTTAACACCGCTCAGATATATTAACGGGCAAGAGCTTAGGCAGGTACAGTTTTCTTGTTTAATTTGTTTGTAGCATACATTTCCTTGTGGAGAAGATTCGCCTGTTTCTGTTTTATAGTTTAACGCTCTGATTAGACGCCCTATTTTCATGGCTTCAGATGCATTTCCACCTTTTGAGGCGAGATAGATTGTTCGGTAGGTAACGCCCTTTTCGAGTATGAAGTTTAGAAGCTTTTCGTAATCACCTTCTTCGATGTCGCCTTCAAATATTATTGTTTTGGATGTCTTTATTTCTTTTAATTCTGCTGCTGCTGAATTTTGAGAAAACAAAAGGTAAAAAGCGCTTATTAGTGCGTATACGATAGTCATATTCATTGGAGCAATCCCTTTGATTTCTTGTTGCCTGCTTTTCAGCATCTCAATATTCAGTCTTTCTTGCAAGGGAAACTTCACGCCTCGCCTTGCTGATTAAAGTAATATTTACTTAACCACTCTAAGCCAGATTGATCACTGACTTTTTAATGTCTGTCCCGTGGGGTACTGAAACTTGCCAATAAATAAGGGCCTAGGCTGGGATGAATAACGTGAACGCCGGCTTTTTTGTTGCCAAGCTATGCGTCGGAGATTTAGTCGGTTGTGTGTAATGACCTTGTATTACACTCTTTTTTATGAACATTAATAGATCAAGTATATCGCCCTGACAGGCGCTACAACTAAAATCCAAGGGGCCTACTCCGATTGCTATTCCAACTTCATCACAATATTCTTGGATATTTAATAGAAAATCGTGGAGTTCTGTTTCGGTTGTTGCGCCCAGAGTAATTCCATTTATTTGATGATCTCTATCGTAATGGGCTAGCCGCTTGTCTCTGGCTGGCTTGATTTTGTCTCCATATAATTTGATCTTGGCTGACAGAGAAGCAATTTCTTCGTTATATAATCCTTCGTTTTTTAATTGCTTGTTTACAAGATCCAGCGTTATATTCTCGAGTTCTTCTTTTTTATGTGTGATTGAAGCTGGATCCACGATGATCTTGCAAGCTTGTAATATCCAGTCTCTATGCATTATTTCGGCTACATCAGTAAAGAAACTAGCTGCTTTGTCCAAAATATCTCGATTTTCCTCGTTAAACAATGTTGTATAGGTGTTGTAATCTCGCCGTATAGTGATGCAGTGATCTCGCAGTAATTTAAAATCTATTTCTATTTTTCTTTCGCTCATATCAATTGCTTAACAAGTTATTATTGGTGTCTGGTCTCCTAAATCAATTACTCTTTCAAATTCCCCGCATGCAATCCGCATTCTTTTTTCGCCCCCGACTCCCACCACCAGCGACCGGCTCTTTCATGTTCATTCGGCAAGACGGCGCGGGTGCAGGGTTCGCAGCCTATGCTGGTATAGCCTTTTTCGTGCAATTCGTTATACGGCACCTGATAGGCTTCGATATGATCCCAGACTTGTGCCGAACTCCAGTTGATCAAGGGATTAAATTTAACCAGTTGATGCCCGGCGCTGGAAAATGCCGTGTCTATCTGTACTTCAGGGACAGCTTGCCGGGTGTCCAGGCTTTGGTCTTTGCGTTGCCCAGTAATCCAGGCGTCCAAATGCGCCAGTTTGCGTGCTAACGGCTCAACCTTGCGGATGCCGCAGCATTCCTGATGACCGTCCTCATAAAAACTGAACAGACCTTTGTTTTTGACGAAGCTATCGAGTACGTCTCGGTCGGGCGTCAATAATTCAATATCTATTTGGTAATGTTTCCTGACTTTTTCTATAAACCGATACGTTTCAGGATGCAGACGTCCGGTATCCAAGGAAAAAACCTGGATGTCTTTTCTGATAGCCACCGCCATATCGATCAGCACCACATCTTCGGCGCCGCTAAAAGAGATGGCGATATTGTCGAACTGCTCCAGCGCTTTTTTTAAAATGACACGCGGATTTTTATGTTCCAGCTTGGCTTGTAGTTGTTCTATATCGAATGAAGTCATGATGTGTTGTCCAAGTTGCTGCGCATTACGCATAGCTTTGTAGGCCGGAATAAGCTGGGTAGAGCGGTAGCGCGGGGCGGCGTTTCCGGCCTACGCTTGCTATGCCTGTGAAAAATACTGCTGCAAGAAGTCATCAAAAGGGATTTGTGGGTTGCCCTCTATTTCCTGCTGCTTAAGATGGGACTGCGCCGCCATTTCATCAAACTGTTGCGCCGTGTCGCCATCCAATTTATTGCACTTAAAATGCTGTTCGTGCTCGCTAGAAGTGTTTAATGCAAAACGCGCAAACGGCTGATGAAGCTGACTCATCTGTGCCAGCATTCGTGCTGATGCGGTTAAATCAGGATTTTTGACTAATAGCCGTTGTTTTTCCAATGCGGCACTGTAGGGTTTTTCCGCATTATCCTGATCGAGAATCGCACATACCGGCTGCATGGCTTCAAAAATTTCACTAGCCCAATCCCGTAAAAGAATTTTTTGATTGTTTTTATTAAGTTCCAGTCCCGGTTTTCTGCCCGAATTGGCAACAGCCAATTGGTTGGCGTTGTTAATCTGCTGCTCCTGATCCGACGTAAGTGGGCTGTCTTGCAACAGGCAGGTCAGCAGCAGCGCCTCAATAAAACGGGCTTTATCTTCATCAATGCCGATCGGGTTAAACACATCCAGATCCAGGGAGCGCATTTCTATGTACCGTACCCCACGGCGTTTTAACGCCAGGGTCGGCTTTTCGCCGGATTTGGCAATTTGCTTAGGCCGCATGGTGCTGTAAAACTCGTTTTCAATCTGCAAGATATTACTGTTCAGCTGGCGGTATTGCCCATCAATCTGGGTGCCGATTTTTTCGTATTCGGGATAGGGAGTGGAAATGGCCGCACCCAAGCTATCGACATAGCCGTCTATTGAGTTGTAATCGATTTTCAGCTTAGCCTGGTTTTTACTCTTGTAGCCGATGTCGCTCATCCGTAACGATGTCGCATAGGGATGGTAAAGTGTGCCGTTATCGAACTCTTCAAATTGCGCCATTAAGGTCGGGCGGCTGTTGAAGAAGCTTTTGCAGATGGCTGGCGATGCGCCGAATAAGTACAAAATTAACCAGCCCATGCGCTGGAAGTTACGCACCAAACCAAAGTAAGCGGCGGCGGTGAACTGCTCCAGCGTCAGCGGGCTGTTTTCTTGTTTGTGTAACACTGGCCACAGGGCTTCAGGTACCGAATAATTAAAATGAATGCCGGCAATGGACTGCATGGTTCTGCCGTAGCGATGCCACAAACCGTGCCGGTAAACATGCTTCATCTGACCTATGTTGGACGACCCGTATTCGGCGATGGGGATGCTTTCGTCACCATCAATGCCGCAGGGCATACTTGCGCCCAGCAGAATTTCATTATCCAGATGCTCGTAAACAAACCGGTGTATGTCGCTCAAATAAGCCAGCGTGTCTTTTATATTCGCAAACGGCGGGGTAATCAATTCGATCAGTGCTTCGGAATAATCCGTGGTGATGTACGGATGGGTCAGTGCCGCGCCTAATGCTTTGGGATGAGGTGTTTGGGCGATGAACCCGTCTTTGGATATGCGCAGGCTTTCTTTCTCAATCCCTTTAAGTCCGCCGCAAAGCAGTTGCTGATGGTCGTTTGCGGTAAGTTGATCCAATCGTGTTGAAAGCGCGTTATTCAAATTAGTCATAGAATGGGTGCATGCCCTGTAGTCCTGTATAGTCGAGCTATTATAAAGAGTTTGACGGATTGAAGGAATATTATCACGGATATAGCGGGGATGATTAACCGCTTACTGCCGTAACAGAAAACCAGCCTAAGCATGAAAAACCTAGCACTAGTTACCCAGATAATTTCTGTTTTGCATCCGGACGTGCTGTGCGCGCCTGAGCTTCCACGGCACGCACAGAACGCCCTACAACGAATGTCCTTAGGTTGGGAACAGCAAAGAGAGCATTTTCCGGGCAACCATAATTACAATATTTTCAAATAACCCACTCAGGGAGATCCTCATGTTTGAATCGGCAGAACTTGGACACAAAATAGACAAAGCCACCTACGATAGAGAGGTGCCCAAGCTGCGCGAGGCACTGTTGGACGCACAGGTGGATTTGGCAAGGCTAGCCAAATTTCCGGTGATTATTTTGGTTGGCGGCCTGGATGGCGCGGGGCGGGGCGAAACCGTGAACTTGCTCAACGAATGGATGGATGCGCGGTTTATCCAGACTCACGGTATGGGCGAACCCTCGGATGAGGAACTTGACCGTCCGATGATGTGGCGGTTCTGGCGAGAGCTTCCCCCCAAAGGCAAGATCGGCGTATTCCTCGGCTCCTGGTACACATGGCCGATTCTCAACCGCGTGACGGGTCACACCAAGACCGCCGATTTCGACCAAAGCATGGAACGCATCAAACGCCTAGAAAAAATGCTGTCCGACGAAGGCGCGCTGATCCTCAAATTTTGGATGCACTTGTCCAAAGACCGGCAGGAACAACGCCTGAAACTGCTGGAAGCAAACCCGAAAACCCGTTGGCGCGTGACCGGGCGTGACTGGAAACACTTCAAACAGTACGACAAATTCCGCCGCGTGCATGAAAGCGTAATACGGCACACCAGCGCCGCCGAAGCGCCGTGGGTCATCGTCGAGGGCTATGATCCCCGCTACCGCAGCTTGACCGTGGGCAAGGTGATGCTGGATGCCATACGAAAACGCCTGGATGAGGCCGACACCAAAATAGTTGAGGTTAATGCGCCGACACCGCTGCCATCGATAGACCACCTTAATATTCTAAAAACGCTGGATCTTAGCCAGAAAATCGATAATAAAAAATTTAAGGCAGAACTGGAGAAATATCAGGGCAAACTTGCCTTACTGACCCGCGAAGCCAAGTTTAAGGACATCACCGTCATAGCGATGTTTGAAGGCAATGACGCCGCAGGCAAGGGTGGCGCAATCCGCCGCATCACCGCCGCGTTGGATGCTCGCTACTACAATACCATCCCGGTCGCCGCGCCTACCGAAGAAGAACGCGCGCAACCTTATTTGTGGCGATTTTGGCGGCACATTCCCCGGCGCGGACGGCTGACGATTTTCGACCGTTCCTGGTATGGTCGCGTGTTGGTCGAACGCGTCGAGGGTTACTGCTCAAAAGTCGACTGGATGCGCGCTTACAGCGAGATTAACGATTTTGAAGCACAGCTGGTGCGTCACAATATCGTAGTGGTCAAATTCTGGCTGGCCATCAGTAAAGAAGAACAGCTCAGGCGTTTTGACGAGCGTGAAAAAATAGATTTTAAACACTTCAAGATCACTGAAGAAGACTGGCGTAACCGTAGTAAATGGGATGAGTATGAGCACGCAGTCTGCGATATGGTCGATTTTACCAGCACCGAAATTGCGCCGTGGACGCTGGTGGAAGCCAACGACAAGAACTTTGCGCGGATCAAGATTTTGAAGACCTTATGCAAGCAAATTGAAGCGGCGATGAAGAAAAAATAATCTTCATCAAACTCTCTTCGATTATTTGCCAACTGCTTGAAGATTCCAGGGCAACGGATCGATAGCCGCTTCCAACGTCGCTTCGGCGTGGTCATTCAGTTGGGCAAAAAAATCCAGGCCGGTTTGTGTTTCGATGTTGTCGATGCTGGTTAGAAATTGCGCCAGCGGCTCTTTGCCGTTGACGGTTTGCGGCACTAAAAAAGCCAACGCAATAGACGGCTTGCCGGATACCGCTTCAGTAATATAAATTTTGTAAAAGGCATCTGGGATTTCCACCATCCAATCTGAACTTAACCTCTCGACCGTGCCGCTAAAAATCGGCCCTGCGATAACCCACACCTTGCCAAATAGTTTGGCGAAATGCTTGATTTCCGTCTCCTCCAGACGCTGCCACAATTGCTGGTTGAGCTTGCTTTTTTGCGGGGTGATGTTGGTCATCAAAAAGCTGTCGGCCTGTCCTGAACTGCCGTAAAGATGACTGATCGCGTAATTCGGCGCCATGTGTCCACGGTCGTAGCCGCTTTTTTGATAGCTCTGGTGACTGACTCGGTTGATGCTGCGCCAGTCGGTTTCAAAGTGGCTGGGGCGTTTTAAGGACGGCGTGTTTGCTTCCGGGGTCAGCGCATATTCCACCCACAGCGGGTTGCCGCGCAAATCCGAATAACCCAGAATGAAACCGTGGTTGCGCAATATGCGAAACCAGGTGTCGGTGTTTTTGGCATCGCGGGATTGCGGTGCGCCTTGGTATAGCAGGGCAGGGCGGGCGATTTTTACTTCATAGCCATAATTGCCCAAGCCCAATATCAGGGCAAGCAGTAGTAATACGGGATGCCTGCAACAAAGGCGGAATAATCCCGGTAATAACTTAAATAGGCTGAGTGGGGAGGTAAGCTTGCGCATTAGTCGAGAAAGATAAAATGATTGCCAAGCTTCGAATCGTGATGGGATTTGGGTGTCACGCCACTACTTCCCGTGACGCTGGAGCGTCTACCCTGCGTTCCCACGCCGGAGCGTGGGAACGATAAGAACGGATTAGGCCCCCACTTCCTTTGTCGCATCGGCGCTGAATAGATAGCCATTTTTCAGGCAGTGATCCAGCCATTTTTGCAGGAAATAATTCAAGCGCCATTTGTAATTCATGATTTCAAGGCTTAGTCCGGGGTCTTTAAAAACCTGCGTTACCTTAGCACGGGCATGGTCGCTTAGCACTTCGGCCAGCTGCGCATCCAGATAAACCCTTATTTTTACGGCGGGAGCCAGGCATTCATCGCTGCCCCGATTGAAGCAATGGCTTAGTTCCACGGTCAATGTGTACGGTGCGCGCTCGATGATTTCAAGATGCAGCGTGGTGTGGTGGGGGGCAAGGCCGATGGCGGTTTCTTGAAACGCCATTAAGTCCGGGATTAATTTAAACAGCTTTTGGTAGTTCGATTCGCAGACTTGTTCGAGACAGATGGATTTGTTGACCGGATTTACAAAGCTCATGACTGCGGTCAGTTTTCCCGGTAGCAGGCGTGGGCGCTGGCGGTTTCCCATAACACCACTTGGGCAACGCTAAAGCCGGACTGTTTGAGATGTTGGTAAATCATCTTGCTCAGGACTTCTGCGGTCGGATGCTCGTCTAGGGCCATGAAGCGCTCTTTGTTGGCGGTGAGCATGGGGATGATCGGGTCGTCCTTATGCAGCAGGAAATTATGATCGAGATGCTGGTCGATGTAGGTTTCTACGCAGTCCCTAATATCGGAAAAATCGCAGACCATGCCTTGGTCGTTGAGTTGTTCCTGCTCTATGGAAATCGAAGCCTTAACGCTATGCCCGTGTAAGTTGCGGCATTTGCCGGGATGGTTCATTAATCGGTGCCCGTAACAAAAATACACCTCTTTGGTAATCGTATACATAATAAAAATACACACAGTGAGTTAAAAACAGGAGCGGAAGCGCTAGCCTCCCTTTATGCTCTTTATGGTGGCAGCAACCTCGTAGCTGCCGTCGTCTTGTTGGGTGCTTCTGATAACCTCGATAAAAGCGGTCATTGAGGGGGTAAGTGTATTTTTGGGGATGACATTTATTTCCATGGCCTTGCCGGACTCAAAAAACCGGTTTGCAATGAACGAAACGCCCGAGCCGCAGATTGATGAGCAGCGTCCTTGACATAATTCATCCGAATCTGCAAGCCTGTAGGTAACATCGCAGTCTATTTTCATTCGAATATAATGGCGTTTTTCATCATATTCCAACATGTTGTTTCTCCGGTCAAGTTTACAGTTGTTGCGCCCATTGGTTAAGCTGCATGGCTTTGATTATGAAGTTTACTATAAAAAGCATAATAATAAGGCATGATTTGCTGTAGGGGAGGATTTATCCGCCTTTTGGGCGAGGCGAATGAATTCGCTCCTACAATTGGGATATTCAGCTGAAATTAGGTACTATGGTGCTACCTTCACATCTTAATAAACAGGGCTTCCGAGTATTATCCAATGACTAAAGCAATCGTTTTAACGGGCATCACCACCACGGGCACGCCGCATTTAGGTAATTATGTCGGTGCTATCAGGCCAGCCATTGCAGCGAGCAAGGACGCGAATGTTACGCCCTTTTATTTCCTGGCCGATTACCATGCGCTGATTAAATGTCAGGAGCCGGAAAGGGTCAGGCAATCCAGTCTCGAAATTGCTGCAACTTGGTTAGCTTTAGGGCTGGACACGTCGAATGCGGTGTTCTACCGGCAGTCGGATGTGCCGGAAATCATGGAACTGTCCTGGATGTTGACCTGTGTCGCGGCAAAGGGCTTGATGAACAGGGCGCATGCCTATAAGGCGGCGGTTGCCGAAAATGAGCAGGGCGGCGACGAAGCAGTTACTGGGAACGATGCGGATAAAGGCATCACCATGGGCTTGTTCAGCTACCCGATATTAATGGCCGCCGATATGCTGATGTTTAATGCCAGTAAAGTCCCGGTCGGCAAAGATCAGATCCAGCATATTGAAATGGCGCGTGATATTGCCGGGCGTTTTAATCATATTTACGGCGAACATTTTGTACTGCCGGAAGCAGTCATTGAAGAACACGCGTCAACGTTGTTGGGTCTGGACGGGCGCAAGATGAGCAAGAGCTACAACAACACCATCCCGTTATTCGAGCCGGAAAAAAAGCTAAAGAAACTGATCAACAAGATTAAGACCAATTCGCTGGAACCGGGCGAGCCAAAAGACCCAGAAGGCTGCACGTTATTCAGTACTTATCAGGCTTTTGCCACCCAAGCAGAGGTGGCAGAAATACGTCAGCGTTATGCGGACGGCATTGCCTGGGGTGAGATGAAGCAGGTGTTGTTTGAACATATTAATGAGCATCTTATTCCAGCAAGGGAGCGTTATGAGGCATTGATGCAGGCGCCGGAACATATCGAAGAGCAATTGCAGGAAGGCGCGCAAAAAGCGCGAGCGGTCAGCGTGCCGTTTATGAGGGAATTGCGTAACGCTGTCGGGATTTCGCGGATTTCTTTGTGACGCCAATGACGTTTAGCAACGGGCTTAGGTAAACGTCAGTTACAGCAGTTGTCCTAGCGCAAAGGCACTAAAATAAGTGGCTATGAAATAGAACAGCGTCACGACTAGGCTGGCGAAAATATTGATAGACATGACCTGCCTGATGATGTGGGTTACCAGTGCATATTCCCAAAATAAGAGCAGTGCGAAAAAGTAATAACTTAGAGGTTCTTCGCTAACGGTCAGCCAAATCAACACAGGTACCAGGAACAGGGCGACTATATTGGCGCAAAATATAATCGCTGTTGCCACTTGCACATAGGCGTATAAGGTTCTGTTAAAGAACAGCAAGATGCCTATGAATAAAAGCGTTAATAATGTCGCTATACCGACTTCGGTAAATGATTCTATCGGGTCGTCGGTCATGTTGGCTTGCATTAAATACTCGACAACAAAATAGAACAGCAGATTTTTTTTGAAAAAATCGACTGATCTTGGCAGCTCAAGCGGGTTATTTTTTAACCAGCATAGCGGCAGGTATTGTTTTAAAACATCCATAGTTACCTAGAGCTTTATTGTTACAAGCTATTTAAAATCCGGCGAATCCGAATGGCCGGATAAGGATGACTCATCATAGGTGCTGAAATTGTTATTCAATAACTGAACCAGATCCTTGGCTTTATTGGATATTTGACTCAGACGGAGTTTGGTTTTTTTGTTCCAGCCTATGGGTTCGGAGAAAGGAAACATCATGCGGTTAAAGGTCAGGCCTTTTTCGAAATTACCGACTAGATTTTCCATTAAATGGAGTTCGTTTTGCCGGGCATTAAGCTGGCTTATTATGAATTTCGCCTGGAGCTTGCTGAAAAGGATATGCAGCGGTGTCATGATGACGATCAGGGTAATAATTATTGCGGGTCCAATAATTGGGTCTATCAAGAACTCCAGAATGCCAGTTTGTATTTCAGCGAAAATGGCAAGGGTAGCAAGCAATCCGAGCACCAGCAGACTGGAAAAAGTGGCTCGATCTTTCCATAGTGCAATGGCTTTTTTTACTTCTGGCATCACTACGCCATTAATTTCACGAATATTTTTTTCCAGTGAGTTCAGTACGCGGTAAGTACGGTCATAGCCTACATTGGCTATGCGTTGGTCTATCGCGGTAAAGTCGGCCGGATTTTGAGGGGTCAATCCGCCTTCCTGACTAGGCAGGACAATAAACTGACCGGTATTTAATCCCAATCCGGAGAGCTTTCTTTGGCATGAAGATATGATTTCGCTGTTTGTAGATGAATTTAGCATTGTTACCGGTCTATCTATCAGATAAACAAATTTATTGGAATCCTGATGAAGGGTGATGTTTTCTATTAATTCATCAACCAGCGGCGATGTTGAATCGAAGACATCGGTAAAAATTAAAACCAGATCGGAGTTTTCAATCGCGTGTTTTGCTAATAGCGAGGTAACCGGATTGGCTGGGGCGGCACTGATGTTGGGTGCGTCAATGAAAAGCTTGCTTTTTAGGCGGTCGCTATTAAGCGTTTTCAATTCCAGATAAGAATTAATGCGATCTCCCTCTCCTTCTTGTCGCTGCTCTATTTTGCTGCTGATTTGATAAAACGGAAACCGATGGTCTACGTCCAACGCAGTGCCGGGCAAAGTTGCGGGGTTGGACTGATTATTATGCAGCAGGACAGTAAACTTATGACTGGATGTTTGAATGCCGGAAAATAGGCTGTCCGTACCCAGATAATTGTTAATGAATTTGGACTTTGCTGTTGAATTGCCGCCTATTAAGCTGACTATTGGCCACCATGAGTTTTTACTGGCAGTCGTTTGATCCATTTCGATAAGTCCCAGATCATATTCGATTTGATCGAGCTCCTGAAAAACTTTTGCGGCTTTCAGTAAGACCGGATTATCAGCGGCGAAGTGTTTTTCAAGGTTAAGAAGGTATTTGCTTACTGTCTTTTCAGTCATCGGATTGACACCGTATTCGTTGGATTTTTATGGATAAATAGTCAGCGAAGTATACACCTAGAATGGGTGAGCAATACAAGAAAACAAGGGAGATAATTAGTCGATTCATTACCGAAAAATGGAAAAAAGAGGCAAATTTATAGTATATTGAAACTTATAATTAACCCGTAGTTAATGAGCCTTGTAAGCTTGGCTTAAAACATAAAATATGATGAGTGTGAAAGGTTTTAATGTTCTGCGTGGTTTAGTGGCGTTTGTTATGGCTGCGTTAATATCGGGCTGTGCTGTTCCGTTTTTGGGTGGGTACGGTGCAAATGGGCAGTCGCGTGAAGAGTTTGAACATCACGTAGAAGAGGTGTTCCGATTGCAAAATCAAATGACCAGCGAGGTGATGATGTTGCTGCTGCTGCTGGACAGTGATGAGACAAAAGGACAGGACGCCTTGCTACGGGCTGAGCAACATATGCAGCAAGTGTGTGCCGATCTTGTTGAATATGCTTCTCGTAATATTGACGGTTTAAACAGTGGGCTTTTTTTGGGTCGACGCGTCGAAAAATCGGCTATAGACTGTGAGCAAGCGGCTTTAGCGACCAAGGCACTGTTGAAGCCGTAGTGCTTAACCCCTCGTTTATTTCAACGATGGTTCCACCGCGATGCTCAATGCTCAATACCCGATACCGATTGGCTGGTATGCTGTGGATCAGTCATTCATTTGGGTAATAGGGCATTTCCTTGGCTTTCTCCGACCCATTCACAATGCTGTCAAATACAGGTTAATGTAAAATCAGCCAAAATTATAACAAGGAAATCCTTTTGAATAGTCACACTATCTGCCTTTGCGGCTCCGACATTGACTACGCCCAATGTTGCGGCCCATTCCATTCCGGCGAAAAAAACCCATTAACTGCCGAAGCCTTGATGCGTTCGCGTTTTACTGCTTATGCCTTGCAGTGTGCAGATTATTTATTAAAAACCTGGGATGCCACGGTGCGACCTGAGTTGATCGATTTTTCCAAGGAAAAAGTCGAATGGCAACGGTTGGAAATCGGCAAAACTAAGAAAGGCGGTGTTAAAGATGCTAAAGGCGTGGTGGAGTTTAAGGCGTATTATTTGCAGGATGGCGAAGAGTATGTGATAAATGAGATTAGTCAGTTTGTTAAACGTGCGGGCGGTTGGTTTTATCTGGATGGGTTGGTTAAGTCCATCGGCAAGGTGGGGTTGCAGACTAATCTGGGCAAGAATACCCCGTGTTCTTGCGGCAGCGGCAAGAAGTTTAAGCGGTGTTGCGGGGCTGAGTAATGTAAAGGCGACCGGTCGGTCGCCCTTGATTGTGTAACCTTCGACTGCAAAAAACCTTATTTCTCCGCTTTTGCAGTGTCTTCCGATTCCCCGATCAGGCCGGCTAAACAGTCCATCTGGCTTTCGGTATAGTTAGCATGGGCTTCAGCGAGCTCTTTTGGCGACCCGAAATCAGTGCGTAGATCTTCAAGGGTCTTTTTAGGATCTTTAGACGAGGATAGCGTCAACATTTTGGTATAGCTACGGTAAGCCATCAAGCGATTGGGGTCGAGATCAAAAACGCCCGGCATGTTTTTTGAGGAGGTATTAACGACGCATTGAGCCATACGCTCGGGGGATAATTTATAGTCCTTAATGTCTTTTTCCAGCTGCATTTGCTCCAATACAGTTTGTTCG
>JBCKWO010000018.1:0-31370 GCA_038922535.1 Methylobacter sp.
TCACTTGGTATGGCACTTGCTTTGTTTTTAGAGATAAAACTTTTAGAGAGCTCACTATGCCAGCCATCAGCCAATCCTTATCGTTTCCTGTTCAGGGTGACAAAACAAACTCACCCTTCTTTAATGAATACCTGAGCAAGTTGCTCGAAGAGCGTGATAGCTTGGGCTTAAGCGACATGATTCATGAAATAGATGCCATGATGCTGACCGTCGAACCCGGAAACTCAATTGAATACATCGGAGAATTATGCCTGATGTCGCCTTACCACTATCTGGTCACACTGGAAAGCGAGTCGCATTGGACCCACGTCTTGCGCATTGATATGACCGCCCCGGACCTCATTATTCGTGAAGTGAAAAACGATGACACCAAGGGCATTTTTCGTAGCCTGAACGAAGTTTTTCCGATTGGCTCAAGCAAGCCGCACAGCCGCTACATGGGAGAAATTTTAAGGGTAACCAACTTACACGAAGTGGTTAAGTTACAGCAGCACCGGGGCTTTTTGTTTTTCTCGCAAGATGATATTCGTAAGCTGGAGCTGCCGGGCAACTTGGCTATCATCAAGCCTTCACCGTACACCCATAACATAGTCGCCTATTTGGAACGGGAACCCGAAGAGCCGCGTGTTTATGCGTTGGGTGTCAGCAGTATCCGCAGTGATGCCCAACAAGCCTGCGAAACTGCCAAGCAACAGCAAAAGGTACTAGGCATAGACGGCCTGATTTTACCGGTGGATCATTTAGCGACGCGTATTTACAGTCAAAACAGGGAAGTAGCAATTTTGGAATGGTTATCGTTGTCCAGTTATTACTACTGGGGTTCGTTTGATATAGTCGATCAGAATTCATCGACCAATGTCACCAAAAGCATCCATTATGAGGATGAACTGCACAGCCCTGCCAAGGTATTTACCGCTAATAACACGCCTTATTTTGTCAATCATTTCAAGATATTCCCGTCACCGACCGAAAACTTTGTGCGTAACTACGGCCCCAGATTGCACCACCTTGCCTTGGCGGTTAAAGATGGCAATCAGCAAGGGTTAGAGAATATTGACTTTGTGGTTGATGCCATCCGCGAGCAAGGAAAAAGCTTTTTGCTGGATGTCGTAGGTTCCAAAGACGAAGGCCTAAAACAGATTTTCTCCAGCGCTTCCGAGCATTCCTCACTGATTATTGAGTATGTACAGCGCTTTGGGGGCTTTCAAGGCTTCTTCACCAAAGACAATGTCGCCCAACTCACTCATGCGGCGGGCATCGAGGAAGAATTATTGCGGATGCAGACCGAAGCCCAAAAACCGATTCGGGTTTAATGATTCAACAGTAAGAAATTTTTGTAACGCTTAATACTTTGGCAATAGGAAAAAATCATGACCATTCGAGTAGCTATCCGTCACAAAACTGTATACAGCTTTGATAGATCGGTATCCCTGTCGCCCCATGTATTCAGGTTGCGTCCGGCAGTGCATAGCCGAACGCCGATTAAAGGCTATAGTTTGCGCATTGAGCCTGAAAATCATTTCATCAATTGGCAGCAAGATCCGTTCGGCAATATCCTGGCGCGGGTGGTGTTTCCGGAAAAATGCTCAAAACTCAGCGTTGAGGTTGAAGTCATTGCCGATATGACAGTGATCAATCCCTTTGATTTCTTTGTTGAAGAGTATGCAGAGCAGTATCCGTTTCAATACGATGCGCTATTGCTGAAAGAATTGCAGCCTTATCTGGAAATCACCGAGCAAGGCTCATTACTCAAGCAATGGCTAGCCGATTTCGACCTCAGCAAACGCACCATCAACGACTTTCTGGTTGACGTTAATCGCACCGTTTTTCAGACGGTTGGTTATAACATCCGTATGGAAGTAGGCATCCAAAGCTGCGAGGAAACACTGACCTCGCTCAGCGGCTCATGCCGGGATTCGGCCTGGTTATTGGTGCAAATACTCCGTCATTTGGGACTGGCGGCGCGGTTTGTTTCCGGTTATTTAGTGCAACTGACCGCCGATATTAAATCGCTGGACGGCCCATCCGGGCCGGAACAGGATTTCACCGACTTACATGCCTGGACTGAAGTTTATATTCCCGGTGCCGGTTGGGTAGGACTTGATCCCACCTCAGGCTTATTGGCCGGAGAAGGACACATCCCTTTGGCTTGCACCCCCGATCCCGCCAGCGCCGCTCCGGTTAGCGGCGGCACCGATAAGTGCGAAGTGGCATTTGAATTTAGTAACACGGTGTTACGTCTGCATGAAGATCCGCGCGTCACCAAGCCTTATACCGATGAACAGTGGTATCGCATTGATGCGTTGGGTCAGCAGGTTGACCGACAATTGCTGGCTGATGATGTACGCTTGACTATGGGCGGCGAACCGACGTTTGTTTCTGTTGATGACATGGAAGGGGCGGAGTGGAATGTCGATGCCGACGGCCCGCATAAACGCGAGCGGGCCAATGCACTGACCAAGCGTTTGCGCGACGAGTTTGCAACAGGCGCGATGCTGCATTACGGACAGGGTAAATGGTATCCGGGTGAAGCGTTGCCGCGTTGGCAATACGGCATATTCTGGCGTAAAGACGGCGTACCGGTTTGGCGCAATCCCGCATTACTGGCCGATATTAGCCAAGATAACGGCCATACCGTAGAACAGGCCGAGTCTATTATCAAGCAATTGACCTTGCGATTGGGGTTGCAACCACGCTATATCAAGACGGCCTTTGAAGATGGTTTTTACTATCTCTGGCAGGAAGGGACGCTACCGGAAAATATCGATCCGTTAACAAGCAATCTGAAAGATTCGATTGAACGCAAGACCTTAGCGCAGTTGCTGGATGCCGATTTAGGCAAAGCCGTAGGATTTACGTTGCCCATTAAATGGGACTGGACGAAACAACAATGGCAAAGCGGCCCCTGGGATTTTCGTCGCGGACAAATGTTTTTGATTCCCGGCAACTCACCGATGGGCATGCGCTTGCCCTTAGACAGCTTGCCTTGGGTCGCCCCGGACAAACGCGACAGTCAGGAGCAGCAAAGCCTGTTTCAGGCGCTGCCCGAACTCGGCGATTATTACGGCGAAGTGATGCGCCGTTACAGTTATATCGAGAAAAAACTTCAAGACCATCCCGAGCTGACCGAACAAGAATCGGGAGATGATCAAACTATCGAGGTGGAAGTACCTCATACCGCAGTTTGTGTTGAAGCCCGCGAAGGCCGAGTGCATATATTCCTACCGCCGCTGACTTCGCTGGAACATTATCTGGAACTGATTGCTGCTGTTGAAGCGACGGCAGAAAATCTGTCGATTCCTGTCGTGCTTGAAGGTTACGAACCGCCACGAGATTACCGCATAGAGCGCTTGATGGTGACGCCTGATCCCGGCGTGATTGAGGTCAATATTCATCCCTCGAAAAGTTGGTCCGAGTTGGTGCAGAAAACCACTGTTCTTTATGAACACGCGCACCAAGTCAGACTGGGCACGGAAAAATTCATGCTCGATGGCCGTCATACCGGCACCGGCGGCGGCAACCATATCACCATGGGCGCTGAGACGCCGATCGACAGTCCGTTGTTGCGTCGCCCCGACTTATTACGCAGTCTGTTGACTTACTGGCAGCATCATCCCGGATTATCGTATTTGTTTTCCGGCATGTTTATCGGCCCGACCAGTCAAGCACCGCGTGTTGACGAAGGCAGGGATGAAAAGCTCTATGAACTGGAAATCGCCTTCCAGCAAATGCCGGAAGGCGAAGTGCCTGCGCCTTGGCTGGTGGATCGTTTGTTGCGGCATTTGCTGACCGACATCACCGGCAATACGCATCGTTCCGAGTTCTGTATTGATAAACTGTATTCGCCGGACAGTTCGACCGGGCGTTTGGGCATTCTGGAATTGCGCGCCTTTGAAATGCCGCCGCACGCCCGGATGTCGCTGGTGCAAATGGTGTTAGTGCGTTCACTGATTGCCTGGTTCTGGCGTGAACCTTACAAACACGATTTAATCCGTTGGGGTACCGAATTGCACGACCGTTTTATGTTGCCGCATTATGTCCGCGAAGATATGAAACAGGTCAGCCAAGATTTGCAACGGGCCGGGTATGGTTTTGAACTGGAATGGCTGGAGCCGTTTTTTGAATTTCGCTTCCCCCGTTACGGCAACACCCTGATAGACGGTATTGATCTGGAAATGCGTTTTGCGATTGAGCCTTGGCATGTATTGGGTGAAGAAGTCAGCAGCACCGGTACTGCGCGGTATGTGGATTCATCGGTAGAGCGAGTACAGATTAAAGTGACCGGTTTTACCGAAGGACGTTATGTGTTGACCTGTAACGGCAGGCGATTGTCATTACGCAATACCGGCCGCAAAGGCGAATATGTGGTCGGTGTGCGTTACCGTGCGTGGCAACCGCCTTCCGCTTTGCATCCGACGATCAGCCCGCATGTACCGTTGGTGATCGATGTGATTGATACCTGGAATGGACATTCGGTAGGCGGCTGCACTTATCATGTCGCCCATCCCGGCGGCCGAAGTTATGATGCGTTTCCGGTGAACAGCTATGAAGCCGAGGCACGGCGCGTTACCCGCTTTTGGGATTTTGGCCACACGCCCGGCGTTATTACGCGCCCGCCATTAGTGATGCCGCAGGTTACCGCAGCTGATCAACTGGGATTAGCATCATTTAACGTTAACGAAGCCGCGCCAAGACCCATGGCACCGCCCATTGAGGAACCGAGTCACGAATATCCGTTTACAATGGATTTGCGGCACCGGAGCTAGTAATACCGGAGTGCGTAGATTTCTTATAAAATATGAACCGCGTAGGGTACGCTGTGCGTACCTTTGGTATTCAATGGTACGCACAGCGTACCCTACGCGGTTAACGATAATCATGCCATCAGCTCTTGAGAGATTAATTCAAATGACCGATAAATTAAAGCAACTACCTCCGGCCATATTGACGCTGGATAACAAAAATTACGAATTACCCACTTTGATAGGCAGCGAGGGTGAAAAAGCCATCGACATCTCCAAATTGCGCAGTCAAAGTAAGTATGTGACTCTGGATGAAGGCTACGGCAATACCGCCAGTTGCGAAAGCGCCATCACTTATATTGATGGCGAGAAAGGCATTCTTCGTTATCGCGGTTACCCTATTGAGGAATTGGCCGAACATTCACGTTTTGTCGAAGTGGCCTACCTACTACTGAATGGTGAGCTACCTAACAGCCAACAATTATTGGATTTCTCAACCAATCTTAATGAATCTTCGATTATTCACGAAGACATGCATCATTTTTTTAACGGCTTCCCACGTGGCTCGCATCCAATGGGTATTCTGGCGACTATGGTGGCGTCATTATCCACGTTCTATCCGATTCCCGATCAGCTCGATAGCGCGACAGAACAGCAAATTGTTATCAATTTAATCTCCCAGGTGCGCACTATTGCGGCTTTTTCTTATAAGAAATCGATTGGCGAACCGCTGATTTATCCGTCTTACAAGCTTAAGTATGTGCGCAACTTTCTGAACATGATGTTTTCATCGCCGGTGCGCGATTATCAATTGGATGATGATATCGTCAGGGCCATTGATATGTTTCTGATCCTGCATGCCGACCATGAGCAAAACTGTAGCACCTCTTCGGTGCGTACCGCAGGCTCAAGTATGGCAAATGTCTATGCCGTCGCTTCGTCAGGCATTTCCGCGCTCTGGGGACCGCGTCATGGCGGAGCCAATCAGCAAGTAATTCAAATGCTTGAACAAATACATGCCGAAGGCGGTGACGGCAGTGAATTTATCAATCAGGCAAAAAACAAAAATTCAACCAGTCGACTGATGGGGTTCGGTCATCGCGTGTATAAAAATTTTGATCCCCGCGCGATGGTATTAAAAAAACAATGCGACAAATTATTTAACAAGGCGGGTGTTAGCGATCCGTTGTTCGATATTGCCCGGAAACTGGAAGAAATTGCCTTAAAAGACGACTATTTCATCTCCCGGAAACTGTATCCCAATGTCGATTTTTATTCCGGGTTAATTCTCCGCGCCGCAGGCATACCCACCAATATGTACACGGTGTTATTCGCTATTGGCCGTATGCCCGGCTGGCTGGCTCACTGGCGAGAAATGCTGCACAGCGAGCAAGTGATTATCACCCGGCCTCGGCAGATCTATGTGGGTGAGCCATTACGTCACTTCCAGAATATTGAACAACGGCCTTGATACTGTGGGCAACTGATGAATAGCAAAGAATAACAGGTGGGCAACATGGACGAGTCAGCCGGCGATATTGGCACGCAGTCTTACGCGACTAAATTTGGCGTTTACGATGAAATGGTTGCCAAAGAAGATAAAGTGCTTCCGCACTGGAAGCACTTTATGGGCGCCATTGCGACACTGGGTAGCGAACAATTGGAGTTGCGCCGCCGCGAAGCTCAGCGCCTGTTAAGAGAAAACGGTGTTACTTATAATGTTTATGGTGATACGCAAAAACTCACCCGGCCCTGGCGGCTTGACCCTATTCCGCTACTGATCGGCAGTGAAGAATGGTCGCTTATTGAAGCCGGTATTAAACAACGCGCCGAGCTGCTCGACCTGGTTTTAAAAGACATTTACGGCAAGCAGCAGCTGTTAAAAAAAGGCCTGTTACCCAGTGAATTGGTGATGGCGCACCACGGATTTTTGCATCCTTGTGTGGGAGCGCTGCCGCCATTGCAACGCCAACTGATTGTTTATTCGGCTAACCTTGCCCGTGGCCATAATGGCCGGATGTGTGTGGTGGATGATCGTAGCCAAGCGCCTTCCGGCGTCGGTTATGCCTTGGAAAATCGCACCGTGATGACGCGCGTACTTCCTGATATTTTTCGGGACATGCAAGTGCATCGGCTTTCCGGTTTTTTTAAGGCATTACGTAAGGGGCTGATGGACATGGCCCCGATGAAAGAAGATCCGCGGATTGTCATACTCACGCCAGGCTCGCTGAATGAAACCTATTTTGAGCATGCCTATTTATCGTCTTATCTCGGATTTTCTCTGGTTCAGGGTGACGACCTGACCGTGCGAGATGGGCGCGTCTGGCTTAAATCACTGGATGGTCTGCAACCGGTCGACGTTATTTTGCGTCGTGTTGACGATTCTTTCTGCGATCCGTTGGAATTGCGTAGTGCTTCGCGGTTGGGTGTTCCAGGACTGCTTGAAGCCGTGCGCCGAAACCATGTAGCGATTGCCAATCCATTGGGAAGTAGTGTGCTGGAAAATCCGGGATTATTGGCGTTTTTACCTAGGCTTTCGCGGTATTTTTTAAATCAGGAATTGCTGCTGCCTTCGGTTGCCACCTGGTGGTGCGGACAGCGCCGCGAGCGGGATTTTGTGTTGCAAAATCTTGAGCGACTGGTTATTAAACCGATCAATCGCAGTTCAGGGAATTACGCCCTTTTTGGCGGCCTGTTAAGCACTCAGGAAAAAGAACTGTTACGCGCCGCCATTATCGCTAAGCCGCATTGCTATGTAGGCCAGGAGCAGGTCAATTTATCTGCTGTACCGACATTTATCGATCACCATATTAAACCGCGATTTGCGGTGTTGCGGAGCTTTGCGGTTGCCAGTGGCGACGGCTACCAAGTAATGCCCGGCGGTCTGACCCGTGTCGCCCGGCAGCAAGACGATTTTATTGTTTCAACTCAGGCGAGCGGAATCAGTAAAGACACCTGGGTGTTGGCAGATGAACCGGACAAACCGGTCAGTTTATGGTTTCAGCCCGGTCGGAATGTGGTCTTGTCTGCGGCCACCGAACCCTTGACCAGTCGCGCTGCCAATAATCTATTTTGGGTTGGGAGATATTTGGAGCGTATCAAAGCGGCCACCCGCCTGATGCGTACGATATTACACAAGTTAACCGAAATCCGTGAGCTTGACGACCCACTTAATAGCCAGTGCCTCAACATGTTATTGTGCGCGATGACTCAGGTCACCGGCACCTATCCGGGGTTCATTCGAGACAATCCGGCTGTGTTAAAAGAACCTCAGAATGAATTGCTGGCATTAGCTAAAGATATCCATCGCCCAGGAACACTGGCGGCCAACATTCAAACATTTACTCAAACTGCTTTCAGTATTCGCGATGTCTGGTCCCAGGATACTTGGCGTTGCGTTGATAATATTCAACGACGCTGGCAACAACGGGTCGTGAATGGTGATTGTGATCAGGAGCAACTGCAAAAAAACCTGGATGATTTAATTACCGGCTTTGTCGCATTTATTGGCCTAACCTCTGAAAGTATGACCCGCGAAGCCGGTTGGTTGATGCTGGATAGTGGCCGTCGCCTGGAGCATGCATTGGCATTGATCGCGTTGCTGCGCGCCACGGTGGTGCAGTGTCATGAAATAACCTTGCAAAATCAGCTGCTGGAAGCGGTGTTGGTTTCCACCGACAGTTTGAGCATTTATCGGCGCCGCTACCGCTCATTTATCCAGTTGCCAATGGTGCTGGAGTTATTGCTGATGGATGAAACGCACCCGCGTTCGTTAGCCTATCAGTTGCATCAGCTGTCCGATCATATCGGTGCGTTGCCAAGGGATAGCCGCAAGGGGCAGTTGAGCGAAGAAGAACGTTTGATACTCAGAACCTACACCGACTTACGCTTGATCAAGGTGTCTGAATTGGTTAAAGTCGATGACGATTCCGGCGTTTACAGTGAACTGGAAAACGTTTTGTCGGCGATGACGGAGAGCTTATGGCGGCTTTATGAAGTGCTCGCCCAAGCCTATTTCAGCCACTCGCAAATGCCGCAACTGATGACGCAGACTCAACCAGAGGATGAATCGTGAAATACCGCATTACTCACAGCACTCTCTACCAATACAGTCAGTTGGTCGGCTTGTGTCAGAATGAAGCTAGATTGCAACCCCGTAATTTCTGGCGGCAGCAATGCCAATCCAGTCGCTTTGACATCAGCCCCGAACCTAGCGATTTTCACGAGCGTAACGATTTTTTTGGCAATCGTGTCGCTTATTTCGCCATACAACAAGCGCATCAACGTCTGGTGGTTACCGCAGTGAGTGAAGTCACGGTATTTCCCAGGCAAAACCCTGACGATTTAGCTAATTTAATAACCTGGGAGCAAGTGCGTGACCAGTTGCAGGTAGGCCTTGGACAAACACAGTCGCAGAGCCAGTCGCAAAACCAGCAACAGCAACAGCAACAAGATTTCGGTGATGAGCTACTGAATGCCAAACTTTATCTGCTCGACTCTCCGTTAGTAAGCACCAGTGCCGAACTGGCTAATTACGCACAAAGCTCATTTTTACCCAATCGGCCACTGGTGCAAGTAGTGACCGATTTAATGCAGCGAATCCATGTCGACTTTACTTACGATCCGAGTTTCACCACGATTGCTACGCCCTTATCCGAGGTACTTCAATTTCGTCGCGGCGTCTGTCAGGATTTTGCTCACTTAGCGATTGGCTGTTTGCGTTCCTTAGGTATTGCGGCGCGTTACGTCAGCGGTTATGTGGAAACGCAGCCAGAGCAGGGCAAACAGCGTTTGGTCGGAGCAGATGCGTCGCATGCCTGGTTTGCGGTCTATGTGCCGGGTATCGGTTGGCTGGAGTTTGATCCCACCAATAATACCGTGCCGTTTGATCAGCATATCACTTTAGCCTGGGGGCGCGATTACACGGATGTCACTCCGCTAAAGGGGATTGCCTTTGGTGGAGGCCAACATACCTTGTCAGTGTCGGTGGATGTGCTCAGGTTGGAATAATATAAATATCGCTGTCAGTCATCACTAAGCGCGGAGTGTGTTTTGAGTAACATGGACGTTGGTGCTGCTTTGTTGGATAATGTCTAAAAAGTATCTTCAACCATAACAAATGAACGTTTTATGACTTATTGTATTGCAGCCTCTATAGATGAAGGACTTATTCTGGTTTCTGACTCAAGAACCAATGCCGGTATTGATAACGTCAGTACCCACGGCAAAATGCATGCATTTAAAACCAACGATGACCGCAAGATTGTATTACTGTGCGCCGGTAATCTTGCTACCACTCAAGCCGTTTTGGAGCAGTTGCACCGTGATAAAATCAAAAATGCTGGCGTCAATCTCAATAATGTGGAGTGTTTATCTGAGGCGGCTGCCTACTTGGGTCATGTGAGTGTCGAAAAACAAAAGCAGCATATCAATGCCGAAGGGCAATCGGCATTTAATCCCTCGGCCAGTTTTATTTTAGCCGGTCAAATCGGTGATGAACCCCATGGCGCTTTTATGGTGTATGCGGAAGGCAACAGCATAACCAGTTCAGTCAATACACCCTTTTTACAAATTGGCGAGAGTAAATACGGCAAGCCGATACTGGACCGTTTTCTTAAATTAAACACATCAATCGACGAAGCGGCGCGCTGCTGCCTGGTGTCGATGGACTCGACCATCCGCAGTAATGCCAGTGTCGGACCGCCCGTAGAAATGCTCATTTATCGTAAAAACAGTTTCAGCTTTGACGAGTATTATTGCTTTGATGGCGATGATGATTATTTGCTGCAACTCAGACGTAGTTGGGAAAACAAGCTTCGGGAAGCGATAAGCGCACTGCCCTGCCTCAATAAAGAAACCGTTAAAGTCATGCGGATTGATTTGTAGGTGAGACAGACTGGCTTTCAGGTTTAATGATTGTTAAGCAGATGTATTAAAGCATCAAGGATGCCATTGGCAACCTTATGCGGCGGTAATTGATAAAAATCCTGCCATGCTAATGACACACATTCTTCGTAATTGTCTTTACTTTCAGGATGAGATTGTAGCCAGCTAATTTTTACTGCATGACCCAGAATAATATCCGTTAACAAAGTATCGTCAATCTGTAACGATGCGTTTTCACGGAAAATAGAGGCTATTGCTTTCAGAGCTTCTACCGTTAATTGGCGATAGACCGGAGCTTGAATTTTGTTAAGCAAATGGTTGACGTGTAACTTAAAGCTTTGCTCACCCGCTGTTGACTGCGACAGGGTGTTCTCGCTATCCAGCCGATTTTTACTGTTGAGTTTTTCACCTATCGATAAGCCTTTGCAATGATGCAGGATGTCCCAGACACTGGCAAAAAAAGCATTATTTTCTCTGCCGACACTACCTTGCTGTTCGCGCCATTGGTACCAGTCGCCACTTTCTCCTCGGCCTTTTGGATCCATACTTTTTGAGAAGCGAGCACTGGTTAATTCCCGACAATCACTTTCATAATGCAACGTTTCAGCCAAGTCCCGTTGATTTTCCGTATTGCTATAATCCTGCAGTATTTCCTTTACTTTTCCGGACAATTGATAGGGCGGTAAAGAAAGAATTTCGTTAAACGCCTGATCTACTGTACCGCAGCCTGATTGGCGTTTTTGCCGGGCAACCAGCAACTGCAGGATATGCCCCACTCGCACCGTGTGCATGTCGGCAAACAATTCCGGGTTAGACTTGATTAACATGCCCAAATAAATGATTAATTCCTGGATAATAATATGCTCACTGGCATCATTATCATTATAGGTGCGGATAGCTTGCAAAATTTCCGAGGAATCGGCGGGACGCGTCAAGGTTGCCTTGCCGCTGTAAGCACGACCTAACGTTAGTGCATGTTGACGAATCAGTATATCGGTGGCCGCCTGCTCCAGATTGATGTCGTATTTGCCCAGTAAACCGGCACAGCGCCTGACAATATACCAGGCATGTTGATCGCCGGCTCGCTCATAAACTTCTTCCAGAAAGTCACGCACACAACCGGCAGAGCCATCCATCGCTGTTAATCCGGTGTCGTAATCCAGGCCATGACGAAGGCTCAGTAAACTTAATGCTTCAAGTTGTACGTAAAGATTAGCATTGATTTTTAGTTGCTCGATGAGGTTTTCATCGGCACTAACTTCCCATTCCGTCAACGTGTGTGTATCCAATGGTGCTGATGGAACGGTGTCTATCGGTAATACCTGAAAAAAAGGCCTACTAGCTTCCTCCCAGGAGGCTTTAGAAAATTGAAAATCATGCAGATAGTTAATCGTTTCATGACTTGAAGTTGCTGCGAAATCGACAAGAGTTCCGAGTTGCAAGGGGACACCCAGAGAGGATCCTTGTTGCAGTTCTTTGATGAATTCAATCAGAACTTCACGGTTATGGCTGCCCAACATATTCTGTTTTATCGTCATAACTACCAAAGGATTACCCGGTCTATCCCAATGCTTATAGATATAGGCCAATTCCAGCCGTAGGCGCTGAATGAGCATGCGGTTGTCCATCGCCAGATAGAAGCCTTTTTGATTAAGGCATTGCGGTAGAAACAGCAGACGCTCACCGGCCAACATATACATCTTGGATGTTGCCAGTGTCCGTAACTGCCTCAAGGGCCTGCCTGTTAAACCCATACGGTCATTCCTGCCTACATGCGTGTACGCTTCGGCGAGTTCATTGGCTTCTCTTATCTGAATAGGGGCTATTGCAGCAAGTGTTTGAGTGCATATACCGTATTCCATTAAGCTGTTTTGTACGGCTTCATCCTGAGCAAGCAACTGAATTTGCAGAGTGCAGCTCTGAGCTTGTTTAACAACTTTGTGTCGGCCTAAGGGATCTATATCGTCACAACTAAGCAAACCATCCTGAATAAGACTACCCAGCATAAAAAGACTTTGCGCCCAAACCAGAGGAATATTTTCATTCGGCACACGTTGCTGGCTGTGTGGGCTGGTTTTTTCTGCTGCAATCAAATCTATTGGCACCACGTACAGTTCCGGCAATAATCGCTGACCATTTTGGTCAACGAGTAAGCTTTCCAGTTTAGTGCGATAACGCATGGCAGCTTCGTTATCGCCTGCGAATAAGTGGGTAAGTAGTAAATAGGTAAAAAACAATGGCCATTCACATTCAATATCCATGAATTGTTTTAATTCATGTGGATCATAATATTGGCGGTGACTATCTTCTATGGCTGTTTGGTGACCGTCTAACAAAAAGCGTTTGCAGCCATATCGGCCTTCCAGTTTTTCGCAAATAATCGCTTCTGTTTTTGCCCGGAGTGCCTGATTATCGACCGCGAAAGCTGGGAACCCGGTGATACTAAGCACGGCGGAATCAACCTCTTTAGAAATAGATTCTTTGGGTAACAGCGATTCCAGGGTAATCCGGGTTCGGGCAATGTCGTCGCTGATAACGTGAACAACAGAGGCTTGTCCGCCATCCTTGCCAAATAGGTTAAAGCCGGACAGAGCTTCCAGTGCCGCTTTGGCCATGCCGATGGAGCTGGCATTTAACTCAGCAATACCATGATTGGTTTTGTGGCCTCGCTCCCAAATACCATAGTCAGGTGTACGGTAAGTGCGGCTGATATAGTGCACCAGGTTTTGCACAAAATTGACTTCATCAATGGTAAATACAATGCGCAAGCCGGATGCCGTCATCTGTGCCAGCATCAGTAAAAACAAAGAGGTGGCATCCAATTGTAAATGCCCCCATTCATCATCGCCCACCACCACTGTGCCGGTTTTTGTATCATACTTGGCATGCAAGGCATCCAGCGGATTTTGTGACTGCTTGAACTTCTCGACTTTGGGCGCTTGGCGCATCATCGCCGTCAGTAGTCCGCGCATCAGCTTGACGACGCTTTGCTCAAGCAAATAAACGCGTCCGCTGTTTTTTTCAATCGGGCTATCTTCAACGCGCCGGTAAGCAAGCGCCAGTCCCCATGCCACAAGAATACTGTAAACATTATCCCTTACCCAGGCATCGGTATAATTGCCATGCACATTGACAGCAGTACTGGCGGGCAATAAGCCGGTCACCCAATCCTGTCGACTCAGAATAATGTCCTGCACCTGCTGGAAATAAGTGTCTAGTTGGTCGTGTTGAGTCGGTTTCATGTTCAGTTAATGCGTCATTTTAGAAATAGACTCTTGAGGATAGCCAATCAACCCTGTCGAGCCGTAACTATAATCCCCTGGAATCCATAATAATCAGCAATTAATGAGCCATAATCCATGTTAATCAACAGAGGACGGCTTTGTACTCTTTACGGCCACACTTACCCTTGCTGCTTACTCCGCACCACGACTTAAAACCATAGTGCCTGAATAGTTAACATGACTGCATGTCTTCGCAATGATTTGCACCAATTTGGGATAAAAACCTATTTTTTGCACTAAAAATGTCCCAAAATATTGCTGATCGATTCGCAGCAACACATTCCTCAAGACAGTCATCCTGTACTGAGCTGCACATACCGGATGCCAAACAAAGGGGTAAAGTCTTGACATGCCACATTAAGCCTATCTGGTGAACGCTTCGCCGCTATCGCGGCTCGCGCCCCTTAGCTCTACGTTAGGCCGCATCAATCACCCCGTAATGGACGCATTAAACTGTCACCCATGCTTTACATTATGTAATCCATGGATTACATTGCTCCCATGAAGAATATCGAAAAAACCAACGAATACCAAGACTGGTTCACTGGCTTGTCCGACAAGCTGGTCAAAGCGCGGATCGAGGTGCGTATTGATCGTTTGTCCTTGGGCAATGCGGGTGATGCGGGTCCCGTTGGTGAAGGTGTCAGCGAGTTGCGCTTTCACTTTGGCAGTGGATGGCGCGTGTACTACTCCGAACGGAATGAGCAAATCATCATTCTGTTGGCGGGCGGCAACAAGCGCACACAAAAACGTGACATCAAACTTGCGCTGGAACTGGCGCGTGAACTTTAGGAGTTGACCATGGCTAAAACTGTTACCACCCCTTACGATACTGCTGACTATCTCAAATCCGATGAAGACATGCGCTTGTATTTCGAGGTGATTCTGGAGGAAGACCCCGGCGATGGCAGTTTGATCCGCCATGCGCTGGGGGTCATTGCCCGTGCGCGCGGCATGACCCAACTTGCCCGCGATACCGGGCTTGCCCGCGAGGGTCTGTACAAGGCGCTGTCCGCCGACGGAAATCCAGAATTCACCACCGTGATGAAGGTCATCAAAGCACTAGGTCTCAAGCTTCATGGTGCTGCACACGTTTGAAAACAACATAGAACAAAATAAGGGGGCAGTCCACGGTTTTTCATGCCAGCTCGTCATGCTTTATCTAATAAAAACCGTGGACTGCCCCCTATTGTCTAATAGCTAACAGGGCTGCATGTCTGCGCAATGATTTGCACCAATTTGAAATAAATACCTATTTTTTGCACCAAAAATGCCCACAAATATTGCTGATCAATTCGCAGCAATACATACCTCCAGACAGTCATCCTGTACTGAGCTGCACATATCGGATGCCGGCTATGAATAAAGCGACTATTGGTTTGATTATTGCTTTATGCTGATTGAATGAGTTTTGTTAAATTTATATAGCTCGGTTACGGCTTGAATAAACAACCCGAATACCCATAAAAAAACAAACCTTGAATCTAAAACTTTAACTTAATGGGGAAACTATGGGCGCTATTCATCTTATCGGCGGCGAAAAAGGCGGCGTAGGCAAATCTGTCGTAGCGCGTGTTCTGGCTCAATACATGATAGGCAATAAACTACCCTTTCTCGGTTTTGATACCGACCGTTCGCATGGCTCCTTACTGCGTTTTTATACAGACTATGCCTCGCCTACTATCGTAGATAATTACGAAAGTCTGGATGCCATCATAGAGGCGGCCGCAGAAAATCCCGAACATCGTATTTTGGTTGATCTCGCTGCTCAAACGCATCATCCACTGGCAAAATGGCTAGAGGAATCTGGCGTACTGGAATTGGCAGAAGAACGGAGGATTCCTATGAACTATTGGAATGTCATGGATTCCGGAAAAGATTGCGTAGATTTGCTGGACAAGTTACTTGATCAATATGGCTCGCGATTGAATTACATATTGGTGCAGAACCAGATTCGCGAGGATAACTTTACTCTTTTAGAATCATCAGGCGTTAAAGATCGTGCGTTATCATTGAATGCAAGGGTGATTACCTTGAAACGCCTACATCCGCCGGTAATGACCAAAATTGATGGTAATAGCTCCAGCTTTTGGGCAGCAACGATTAAGGACTCCGCAAACCTGAATGCTCTGGGTTTAATGGAGCGGCAACGCGTCAAAATCTGGTTAAGGCACGCGTATAGCCAGATTCAATCGGTGGGACTTTAATGCGCGTAAGCGTATCGCCCATAGCAGCAATTACCGGTTATTGTTTAAGGGTAAAACCAGTATGAAGTTGGGTGTTAGTTGTGATCTTCGTTTCCAGATAGATGCCCCGACAGCCTTTATCTTAATGTTACGTCCATTGAACCGTGAGCAGCAGTGGGTTACAGAATCCAGTTACATTGTTGTGCCTAATGCACAGATAGCTGAGAGCGAAGACAACTATGGCAATTCCTGTCAACGCCTGGTTGCCTCACCCGGAGAATTTATTATTCATACCTCTGCCGAAGTAATCACAACTGAAAATATTGATAGCGCACCTGGCGCTCCTTTTATTGAAATCCAGAATCTCCCTTATCAAATCCTACCTTACCTGTTACCCAGCCGCTATTGCGAATCAGACAGGTTTGGCGATCTTGCCAGAGAGATAGTGACAGATACACTGTCAGGTTACGATCAGGTCAGCAAAATTACTAATTGGGTTCGCCATACCATCAAGTACATTCCCGGTTCCAGCGACTCTCCGCTATCGGCGATTGAGGTTCATAACCGTGGCTATGGCGTATGCAGAGACCTTGCACAACTAGCCATCACCTTATGCCGAAGTATTAGTATACCGACGCGACTGGTGGTGGGTTATTTGTATCAGCTTGAACCGATGGACTTGCACGCCTGGTTTGAGGCTTATATCGGCGGCCGATGGTATGTTTTCGATCCCAGCCAAAGCGATTTACGTGGTGGCAGGGTCATTATTGCTTTTGGGCGCGATGCGGCTGATGTTTCGATATTTCATCAGTTTGGCCTGGGTTGTATTTTGAATAGCATGGATGTTCGGGTCAACTTGCTGGACAAGCCCCTGTAAATGTATCTGTACGATAACAAGTTTGTTGCATGAGCTGGGGTTTGGCTTTAAACAACGCTCCCACAAGGCTAATCAAGAGAAGACAAAGAAGACATTTTCCGCTCAACGCCGATGATGGCTCGATTCAAAATACCCAGGTTTTTCTCTTCATGAATCTGCATACCCATCACATAAAAAATGGGCATCCATAACGGATTAATCAAAATGCCGCCCAGCGCACTTTTCCAGGTTCGTTTCAGGTTTTTTAACGGGTTAAACGACTCCACCAAAGAGCGCATCGGATACTCGGCAAAAACAGCGGCAATCGGACGCAGGATGATTTTGTCCTGGCCGTCAAGCTGCGCCATAGATTCCAGAAGCTTTCGTTCCATATTGTGATAATTGATCCGTGCAAAGCTCGCAGAAACAGCCAAAGTTAGCGCAACCAGCGGCAGAAGAATATTCGGCGGCGCCACGGGTGCAAACGTGGATGACAGTATAACCACACCGAGCCCCAACATCAGCGCGTCTTCCCCCCGTTCCACATCGCGATCGATGCCGTTGATAATAGCCAAAACCGCATTGCCGAACGGATCACTTAAATAATTTTTTTCTTGTGCCATGATGTTCTCCTTATGGATAGTGCTTAAAGCACACCTTATGAAAAATGTCAGAACCGCGAAACCGATAGCCTAGATTGAGATACAAAACCCAGCAATAGCCGCGCTCTCTTAGTGCCGGATTGACCGACCCACGCCCACTTGTTTAATTATTATTCTCCAGAATGGCTAGTTTAATTGAGCTTTTATTGAACAGCAAATTTAGCTATTCGAAGTGTATTTATATTTTTAAAGTTTTCATTTTTCGTGGCGGCAACCACCATAAAAAAAGCCCCGGCTGTTAAAAACAACCGGGGCTTTCATTCACACTTAAAGCAACTGGGCTTTAAGACAACATGATTACATCATGCCGCCCATGCCACCCATGCCGCCCATATCATGGCCGCCATGTCCTTTGTCATCGCTAGGCGCATCAGCAATCATCACTTCGGTAGTCAGCATCAAGCCGGCAATAGAAGCTGCGTTTTGCAGTGCAGTACGGGTTACTTTCGCAGGGTCTAAAATACCCATTGCGATCATGTCGCCGTATTGGCCAGTTGCTGCATTGTAACCAAAGTTACCTGTGCCTTTTTGCACTTCATGGAACACAACTGAAGGCTCGTCGCCAGCGTTAGCAACAATTTGACGCAAAGGCTCTTCCATCGCACGACGCAGAATGTTGATACCGACTGTTTGGTCGTGGTTGATGCCTTCAAGGTTATCAAGAGCAGAAATAGCGCGAACCAGGGCTGTACCACCGCCTGCAACAACGCCTTCTTCAACCGCTGCGCGTGTTGAATGCAATGCATCTTCTACGCGGGCTTTCTTTTCTTTCATTTCAATTTCAGTTGCAGCGCCTACTTTAATGACAGCCACACCGCCGGCTAATTTAGCCAGACGTTCTTGCAATTTTTCTTTGTCATAGTCGGAAGTTGCTTCCTCCGCTTGTGCGCGAATTTGTGCAACACGAGCTTTGATTTGTTCTTCAGAACCTGCGCCATCAATCAGCGTAGTATTTTCTTTAGTGATTTGTACTTTTTTAGCTGTACCTAATTGCGATAATTCAGCTTTTTCCAGACTCAAACCCACTTCTTCGGAAATAACCACGCCACCTGTCAGCACCGCAATGTCTTCCAACATAGCTTTACGACGATCGCCGAAACCAGGCGCTTTAACGGCTGCAACTTTAACGATGCCGCGAATGGTGTTAACAACCAGAGTTGCCAAGGCTTCGCCTTCTACATCTTCAGCCACAACCAATAAAGGACGACCGGCTTTAGCAACGGCTTCCAAAATTGGCAGCATGTCGCGGATATTGGAGATTTTTTTGTCGTAAATCAGAATCAATGGATCTTCTAATTCGACGCTCATGTTTTCTTGTTTGTTGATGAAGTAAGGTGACAAGTAGCCACGGTCAAACTGCATACCTTCAACAACGTCTAATTCGTTGTCCAGGCCTGAGCCTTCTTCAACAGTGATTACGCCTTCTTTGCCGACTTTTTCCATTGCTTCTGCAATGATTTTGCCGACCGACTCATCAGAGTTTGCAGAGATAGTGCCTACTTGAGCAATCGCTTTGTTATCGGTGCAAGGCGTAGCAGAAGCGACAATCGCTTCAACGACTTTAATCACGGCCAAATCGATGCCGCGCTTTAAATCCATTGGATTCATGCCTGCTGCAACGGCTTTTAAACCTTCGTTGACGATAGATTGCGCCAATACGGTTGCTGTAGTTGTACCGTCACCGGCGATATCGGAAGTGTGCGAAGCCACTTCTTTAACCATCTGTGCGCCCATGTTTTCGAATTTGTCTTTTAATTCGATT
This sequence comes from Methylobacter sp., assembly GCA_038922535.1. Lineage (GTDB taxonomy): Bacteria > Pseudomonadota > Gammaproteobacteria > Methylococcales > Methylomonadaceae > Methylobacter_A. The sequence goes on from JBCKWO010000018.1 coordinate 19,379, forward strand.
TCTTTAGCAACCGATACACCGTCTTTAGTGATAGTGGGAGCGCCGTAGCTTTTGTCCAGAATCGCATTACGGCCTTTAGGACCTAAAGTCACTTTTACCGCATTTGCTAAAATATTTACGCCACGCGCCATACGGACACGAGCGTCATCACCGAATAATACTTCTTTTGCTGCCATTTTTATTCCTTAACTATATTTGTATGTGGATGTGGTACGTATTCAGGCTTAACCTAAAACGCCCATGATGTCTTCTTCACGCATAACAATCAGGTCGTCGCCGTCAACTTTAACCTCGTTGCCGGAGTATTTGCCAAACAACACTTTATCGCCGACTTTAACTTCCAGTGCGCGTACTGTGCCATTGTCCAGTTGCTTGCCACTGCCTACCGCCAAAACCACGCCTTGGCTTGGTTTCTCGGCTGCGGAACCTGGCAGTAAAATACCGCCGGCAGTTGTAGTTTCTTCATCAACACGTTTGACTATCACTCTATCGTGTAACGGACGTATATTCATCAATCTCTCCTAAGCATTAAAATTACAGGTTAAATTCAGTTTTAGATTTTAGCACTCACCAGTAGAGAGTGCCAACAATAATCAGTTTTTGCAGTCTACCTCATTCTTTGGCATCATCTGCTATCACAACACAGCATCAACATGACTTATGAATGACAACCAACTACTACGCTATAGCCGCCAAATCATGCTTCCTCAAATCGATATTGAGGGACAACAAAAACTTCTCGCCGCCAAGGTGCTGATTGTCGGCGCCGGGGGACTCGGTTCCCCGGCAGCGATGTATCTTGCGGCGGCCGGTGTCGGCCATATCGTTATTTATGATAATGACGTCGTAGACTTATCCAATTTACAAAGGCAGATTACTCATCACACGCCCGATATTGGGACTGATAAAGTTATTTCAACCCGCCAAACGCTTAATCAACTAAATCCCGATGTCGAGATAAGGGCGGTTAAACAACGATTGGAGGGCGAACAACTTGATGCAGAGGCAATGCTGGCGGATGTGGTTTTAGACTGTAGCGATAATTTCTCAACACGGTTTGCGATCAACAGCGCCTGCGTCAAACACCAAACGCCGCTGGTTTCAGGCGCAGCGATTCGCTTTGAAGGCCAGGTGACGGTGTTTACGCCGGGTAAAAATAACAGCCCATGCTATAACTGCTTGTACAGTAGTGACGGCGAAGAATTGCAAAATTGCGCCACAAACGGGATTATAGCGCCTATCACCGGCATAGTCGGCAGTGTTCAGGCATTGGAAGCGATGAAGTTGATCATGAATATCGGGGAAACGTTAACCGGACGGTTATTGCTGCTGGATGGGTTAACGATGGAATGGAATACGATGAAATTGCGGCTTAACCCGAACTGCCCGACCTGCAGCAGCTGTTAAACTAGAAGTTTCCAGGCAAATAATATTACCTGGAAAGCTCATCAATCCGCATAACTCTACTTTTTTGCAAGTTTCTCTTTTTTTACAGACTTCCCTTTTTTTACAGGCTTTACTTCATTTACAGGCTCTTGTTTTACAGGCTCTTCTTTTACAATCTCTTGTTTTTTTGCAAGCTTCTCTTGAACAAATTTAATGATTTTTTCCGCAAAATCGTTCACCGCCGACGGACTATCGCCATGCGGTTCAATATCGCCAAACGGTTCGTCGCTTACTTTGTTAAACTGGTAAACAAAATAACCTAACGGTGCAAACACAAGCGCCGCGACGATTATCATAATAAAAAACAGCTCAATAACTCCACCCATAACCCATCCTCCTCACAATTTATATACATTATTATTTTAAGGTGAAAAAAGATAATACTCTTTTTCAGTCAAAAAAACATCTTTCGCATCCACCCTAAACATCTTGTAATTTAACCATTTTTTATCCTTGCTTTGCCGACAGACACTTTAATAACCGTATAAAAACAAGGATTGCCAGCTTTTGACGATGTCAAAAGTTGCGTAAAAAAATAGTTCATCGTATACTTCAAGCCAGCTTACTTGATCGAGCTAGCCTAATAATTTAAACACTAACTGGAGGTTCACTATGAAATGGGAAACACCAAGCTACACAGACCTGCGTTTCGGTTTTGAAGTAACAATGTACATCTACAATCGTTAATTCGATTTAGATCAAAAAGGGGCTCTTAACGAGCCCCTTTTTTTTGCCTGATGCCCTTTATTCCCGTATCATTTAGCCTTTCTTCCCTCTAAAGTTACCATCCAAATTATGAAGATCAGAGTTCTCGGTTCAGGTGCAGGCGGCGGTTTTCCTCAATGGAACTGCAACTGCCATAATTGTCACCGCTTACGGCATAAAGAGATGAACGGCACAGCCCGTACCCAGTCATCCATTGCAGTGAGCACCGACAACAAAAACTGGCTGCTGTTTAACACCTCCCCCGACATTCGTGCGCAACTGGAAGCTTTTCCCGCTATCCAGCCTAAAGAAGGCGTTCGCGATACCGGCATTAAAGCCATCATGTTAATCGACAGCCAGATTGACCATACCACTGGCTTATTGATGCTTCGTGAAGGCAAACCGCTGGACGTTTACTGCACGGAAATGGTCAAGCAAGACCTGACCACCGGCTTCCCGTTATTTAAAATGCTGGAAGATTACTGCACGGTCAATCATCATCCGATTCCTTTCGATGGCAGCAGCTTTACCATTCCCGGTATTGACGATTTGCGCTTTTACACCCAAGCCTTAAAAAGCAAGGCGCCGCCGTATTCACCGCATCGACATGATCCGCATGACGGCGACAATATCGGCGTGATCATCGAACAAATCTCCACCGGCAAAAAAGTGTTCTATTCCCCCGGCCTCGGCGAAATAGAACCGCATGTCATGGCCGCCATGCAAGCCGTCGATTGTTTACTGGTGGACGGCACTTTCTGGACTGATGACGAAATGTGCACGCAAAACATCAGCCACAAAAAAGCCCGCGAAATAGGCCACTTGCCTCAATCCGGTGAAGGCGGCATGATAGAAGTTTTAAACGGCGTTGAAAAAGTCCGCAAGATATTGATCCATATCAACAACACCAACCCGATCTTAGACGACGATTCCGAACAGCGCAAAATACTTGATGCCGCCGGCATTGAAGTCTCATACGACGGCTTGGAAATCGACTTATAAAGGATGCACGATGAGTAGCGATAATAAAGCCTGGACCAAAGAACAATTCGAAGCCAAACTACGCGGCATGGAAAGCCATTACCATATTCATCATCCTTACCACACCCTGATGAACGAAGGTAAACTGACTAAAGCGCAATTACAGGGCTGGGTTGCCAACCGTTTTTATTACCAAGTGTGCATTCCGATCAAAGATGCCAACATCCTAGCCAATTGCCCGGATCGCGAAACCCGCGCCAAATGGATACAGCGGATTATGGATCATGACGGACACCCCGGCGATCCGGGCGGCATTGAGGCGTGGATACAGCTGGGCATGGCGGTCGGCTTAACGCGTGAAGACATCACCTCGTTAAAATTCGTACTGCCGGGTGTGCGTTTTGCAGTCGATGCCTACGTCAATTTTGCCCGCAGGGCAGAATGGCACGAAGCGGCAAGCTCCTCGTTGACCGAACTGTTTGCCCCAAAAATTCACCAGCAGCGCCTGGATAACTGGCCGGAACACTATCCTTGGATAAACCAGGAAGGTTATATCTATTTCCGCAAACGCCTGACCGAAGCGCGCCGCGATGTCGAACACGGCCTGGCCATCACGCTGGACTGGTATCTTACCCGCGAACAACAAGATCGCATGATCCAAATCCTGCAATTCAAACTGGATGTGTTGTGGACAATGGCCGATGCGATGTACATGGCTTATATTCACAATATGCCGCCTTATTTTAATATTGGAAAATGAGCATCAATCCAAACCACCCCATTAAATTTTCCCCCCTGCATCGCCTGCAATGGGAAGAAGCTCAGCAAAAAGATGTTATTCTCTATCCTGAAGGCATGGTAGAACTTAACCAAAGCTCTGCGGAAATCCTGAAGATGTGCGACGGCACACGCAACCTTGCCCAAATCGTCGCTGATCTGGAACAAAAATTTGCAACTACCTGTCTCATTAATGACATTACCGCTTTCTTAGAGGTCGCTTTAAAAAATGGCTGGATCCAACAAAACTAACATCACCCCTCCTCGCTGGTTGCTGGCAGAACTCACCTATGCCTGCCCCTTACAATGCCCTTATTGCTCCAACCCAGTTAATTATGCGAAATATAAATCCGAACTGGAGACCGAGGACTGGAAGCGCGTACTCACGCAAGCCCGTAAAATGGGTGCAGTCCAACTGGGTTTTTCCGGCGGTGAACCTTTAACCCGCAAAGATCTACCCGAGCTGGTTAAACACGCCAGAGACTTGGGCTATTATTCCAACCTGATCACCTCAGGCTATGGAATGACCGAAGAAAAAATCATCCAACTCAAGGAAGCAGGGCTTGATCATATTCAGATCAGCATCCAGGCCAGCAGTCAGGAACTGAACGACCATATCGCAGGTACCGAATCGTTCCAGCACAAAAAAGAAGTCGCGCATCTGGTCAAAAAACACGGTTACCCGATGGTACTGTGTGTAGTCATACACCGCGAAAATATCCACCAGATGCCGCAAATCCTGGAAATGGCGGAAGAATTGGGCGCAGATTACCTGGAACTGGCGAACACTCAATATTACGGCTGGGCGCATGCCAACCGTGATTCATTGCTGCCCACTAAAGAACAGTCTGAACAGGCCGAGCAAATCGCGCAGGCTTTTAAAGAAAAAGTCGAAGGTAAAATGAAAATCTATTATGTAGTGCCGGATTTTTATGAAGACCGCCCCAAAAAATGCATGAACGGCTGGGGAACAACATTTTTAACCATCGCGCCAGACGGCGTAGCCTTACCGTGCCATTCCGCCCGCGAACTACCGGAGTTAGATTGCCCCAATGTCAAAGACTACAGCATTGAACAAATCTGGAATGAATCGAAAGCCTTCAATTTTTTCCGTGGCTTTGAATGGATGAAAGAACCTTGCAGAAGCTGCGATGAAAAAGAAAAAGAATTCGGCGGCTGCCGTTGCCAAGCTTATTTATTAACCGGCGATATGTATGCTACCGACCCGGTGTGCAGCAAATCGCCTGATCATCATGTCATTCAGGAAGCAATAGACTCAGCCAAAGCCAGCGCGTTATCCGGCAACGAAAAACCGCTGATTTTTCGTAACAGTAAAAATTCACGGTTGTTGTCTTAACGGACTGTCCGGCAAAAGAACATCTTTTTTACCACAACGCCTGAAACTACTCCTATTGTGGGCTTCCCATTCAAGCCGGGACAGCCTAAGGTTAAGCCGTTCGTGGTGAGTTTGTCGAACCATGAGCGACAGCAAACCGCCAATCAACGCACAACATCAACTAAGTAATGATGTTTAACAATCTGTAGGAGAGGCTTTAGCCGCGACCTTTCGCGGCTAAAGCCTCTCCACATCAGGGTTTTGTTAAAACAGTTATGGACACCTACTTACTCTCGGGCATAAAAAATCCCCGCTTGAAAAAGTCCAAGCGGGGATCAGATTAGATCATCCCGATCATGGCGGATTGCTATCGCGAATCCGCCTTACAGCGTTCTTTGCGTGCCCCCTTTCTTCTGATTACATTCCTACAACACCGTCAAAGGGTCGCCACTTTCGGTATGAATCAAATCACCACTTCGTTGCAATACAAAATAACCGCGTCTTAAGGCTTCTTGTTTAGCGTCATCATTAATGTGAAATGAGGCAATGGCTCCATATTGTTTGTAGTTTTTGTAAATTGGAAATAGTTGTTTAAAGAATTTCATCTTGCGGTCTAGTTTATCCAGATCATTTTCATGGGCTTTGTATTTGACTTCTACAATGCCAATGGCATCGCCATTAGTCAACACCAAATCATATTCTGCCTGAATTTGACCTCGATGCTTTTCCATGTTTTTTACTATATCGTCAAAATGGATAGCACCCAGATGGTTGTCTTTTATCAAGCTGTTAAAGAAAAACTCCTCGGCTACATCACCTTGGTTTCGCTTCATACTGCCTAGGCTAATGCCCATACGCTCAAGCTTTTCATCGGTGCGCTTCATTTGTTCATCGGTTGCCTTTTGCGCAACAGCATTGAGCTTCATTTGTTCATCTGTTGCCTTTTGCGCAACAGCAAGACTCGCAACCAAAGCCTTTAATTCATCATCAGTCATATTTTCCTCCAGAACTAATATTCATTGGTCTTGATTTTAGCATAGCAACTTAACAGTCAATAGTTAACATCAAAGAATTTAACATAACAGCCACGATGGGAAGGATAAAAGGAGTCCGAAAAATAAGTCGATCCTGACCAAAATACCGTTAGTTTCGCCGCTAGGCAAACCGCCAATCGACGCACAATATCAAATACCATCAGGCATAAAAAATCCCCGCTTGGAAAAGTCCAGGCGGGGATCAGATTAGATCATCCCGATCATGGCGGATTGCTAAAGCGAATCCGCCCTACAGCGTTCCGAAACAGGCGGCAAATCGGTCATATCGCCACACCAATCAAGCGGTAAAATACCATCGGCAACATAGCGATGAAAAGTTGAATGCGGCCAATCGCAAACCCGTTGCACATAGCCATGTTTGAGTGGATTTACATGAATATAGTCAATATGTTGAGCATAATCCCGTTCGGTAACAAGGGTATGTTCCCAATAGCGGCGTTGCCATATTCCCCGTTCAGCGCGCCGTTGCCGTGTCGCCGATAAGCGTTCGGTACGCGGCAAACCTTTTGAAAAAAGTAGCTTAATCAGACGCCAACGCATTGGAAAATCATCCGTATCAGGCGGCAGTGTCCAAATGCAATGCATGTGATCAGGCAACACCACCCAAGCATCAATGTGGAATGGATGCAAACGACGCACCCGGCGGATCGAATCGCGCAGTAAATCAATATTATCGGTTAGCAAGGTACGTTGCCGTTCCAAAAGGTTAACGGTGAAAAAATAACAACCGCCCGCCACAAAGTTGCGTCGATAGTTGGGCATACCCTCTCCCCATCAGCATAATAAAAATGAATCATCGTAGCATGTAGGGCGGTTTCGCGACAGCAAACCGCCAACCGACGCACAATATCAAATACAATCGGGCATAAAAAATCCCCGCTTGAAAAAGTCCAAGCGAGGATCAGGTTAGATCATCCCGATCATGGCGGATTGCTCGGTAACTGCTCCTGCGTCGCCTAAAGCGCCTACTGTTGGTGCTCTACCTCCTGCATCCATGCAGTCGTAAAGCGAATCCGCCTTACAGCGTTACAGCGTTTCTACGCTGTGTAATCAATCTGCTGATTGATCAAAAGAGTTGTTATATCAGTAACTGTTCCTTGAAGGACTGCGACAGAAACAGCAGAGGAGGCGCCCGCTGAACCATCTACATCAACCATGACAACCGTACTGCCTGGATTTGTTGCTGTATCAAAGCTCAGATAATCACCGATATTGCTGTCGTTCAACCCAGTAACACCTGTTAAGACTGCGCTGATATCAAGAACATCGCCATCACTGCCAATAGGGGCCACGTTGAAATCCATAATAGTATCTGTGCTAGAGGTTTCCATGATTTTGAAAGTATCTGAACCGGAACCTCCATACAAAGTATCACTTCCTGCACCACCGATCAGGATGTCATCACCCGCGCCACCCACCAGAATGTCATCGCCACCGCCGCCGGTCAGCACGTCATTGGCGAGCCCGCCCGTCATGATGTGATTCACGGCTGCGGCGTCGTAGGCCATCAGCGACCCGCTGCCCTCGCCGTTCAACTGCAGGCCGGCCGCCGCATAATCGCCCACAACGGTGATCTGAACCGTTTGCGCGCCATCGCTCACCGTCAACATGCCGCCGCTGCCTGCGTCATTGGCCGTGTACCTGACCAGCACGCTGCTGTCGAACACAACATCCCCAAAGATCAGGGCGTTGCCGGCGTCAAAGCCTGCGATGGTGCCGGTGAACCCGGTCGAGTGGCCCAATACCAGCTTGCCCGCCGCATCATCGGTGAAGATAACGTTCGCCGAAGAAGCAGCGCCAAACGCTATGCTTCCGACGCCGCTGATGATCGCGCTACCACTGCCAGTGACATCGCCGTTGACAATAATGCTGCCGCCATCCGCCCGCAGATTGCCGGAATTCGCCAGCCCGCTCGCTATGATCAGCACCCCGCTGCCGATGGCTCGCAACGTGCCGGAGTTGGTGACGATATTGCCGCCGGTATCGATCACCAGCGCGTTCACGCCGTTGGCGAGGATGGTTCCCGCGTTGACCAGAGTCATCTGACCGAGCCCGATCTGTCCCGCGCCCGAAATGGTGTTGTCGAGGTTGGTCAGCGTCGAATCGGGATTGCTGGCGAAAATCACGTTCTGGCTGTTGTCGGACAGTATCACCTGCCCGCCGCCCGTCAGCGTGACGCCGGGGAACAGAACTTCCAGGCTGGTGCTATCGCCCGTGGAGCCAAGAACAATCGAACCGCTGTTTTCGATCACGCCGCCGAACGGCATCATCGAGCCGTCGTGCAGCATGATCGTGGCGTTGTTGACAGTCACCAGAGCGACGTTGAACAGGAAGTTGCCCGCGCCCAACGCTGCCGCATCGACACCCTTCAACGTGATGGTCGAGCCGACACCGAGAGTGATCACCGCGTTGCCGTTTGCATCGTTGCTGATGCTGAGATCGCCGTAGTCGTTCACCCCGACAAACCCGATCAGGTCAATCTGGTCGCTGGCCACATCGAAGCTGTAGATGACGTTCTTCGCGCTCGGCGCGGAGAACACAAACTGATCAGCGCCGCTCGATCCGGTGAGGTTGTCGTCCGACGATAAGGCAAAGATCGGGTTACCCGGTGCGTAGGCTTCGACGTTGTTGTAAATAAATGAATTGCCCGTTGTGCCGTCGGCATTGGTCCAACTCATGAAGACGTTGAGCACCATCGCACCGGCGAAAGTGCTCGGCGTCGTGACCGTCAGTGAATTTGGGTCGTTCGTCTGCACCGTCCAAGTGCCGTTGCCGTTGTTGGTTCCGGCGTTCAGCGTCCAATCCGATGGAACGCCCGTTATTGTCACTGCGACGACATCAGCTGGGTCCGCCGTCGGATCCGTCAGAGCCAAGTTTATCGGCTCTCCGGCCACGCCCGCCGGGAACGCGCTGCCGGCGGCATCGCTATAGACGACGATATCTGCGGCGGTGATCGCGGTGAGTTTGTCCAGCGTATCAATATTGTTCAGCGTCGCAACCTGCACGCGGCCCGCCGTAGTATCCCAGTTCGCGTCAAACCAGATTTCACCCCTGCCGGTGGACGAGTTGAATACGATCGCGTATGTGTTGGTGGCTTCACCAACAGCATTAGTAGTTGTTGTGATATTTGATGTCGTCTGCGCTGTAGTTATCACAACGACCTGATTGTCATCAGCGCTGGCGATATCGTCCATGGTATCGCGGAGCGTAAGATCGCTGCTGTTAAGCACTGTGCCAGCGGCGCTTGCGGCGGTGTTGCCGAAGGCAAAGCCGCCCGTCACAGCGCCGCCGAGGAAACCGATCTTGTCGGTGTTGTCTAGATAGTCGGTTATCGTATCCAGGCCACCGTCGGTTCGCAGCCGGAACTGGTCAGCCCCGCCGCCACCGGTCAGCGAGTCGATACCCAGCCCGCCCGCCAGTTGGTCGTCGCCATCACCCCCGCTCAGCGTGTCCGCCCCGTCTTTACCCATAAGCAAATCATTACCGCTGCTGCCGGTGATGTTGTCGGCGTATGCGGAACCTATCACGCCTTCCATGTTCCGGTACGTGTCAGTACCCAGGCCGACGGCCGAGAGATCAACGACGGTGTCCGTCGCGCCCTGCACCAGTGTCAACGTGATCCCCGCCGTTGCGTCGGAAAAGTCCAGCACATCGACCCCCGCACCACCGTCGATGAAGTCGTTGCCGGCAGCGCCTCTGAGAATGTCGGCGGTACCGCCTCCAATGATGATGTCCGAGCCGGTTCCACCGACGAGTGTCAAGACCGTGGTCGCATTGTTGGTGATCGTCACCGTGGCCGCAGCGCCGGACAGCGATCCGTCATACGCCTGGTAAGTGAATGAGCCGCTAAGCGTGCCGTCGTCCGTAAAGGTAACGGTCCCGGTGCCGGTGCCGCCAGCACTATGGGCGAGGCTTGTTGCACCAATGGCACCAGTCACATTCGTCACATCCAACGCGTTGGCTTCCGGATCGGTATCGTTGGCGAGCAACCACGATTCCGAGATTGTGATTGCCGCATTCACACCGACGTTGGTGATGACAGAGTTGGCGACCGTGGTCGGGGCGCTGTTGCTCGGCGCCTCGAGGATGTCGTTGAGCGCAATACTGAAGACCGCCGTGCTGAACGAGGTGTCCGCGCTGGTGGCGCGCACCGTGATGCCGTAGCTGGTCGCCACCTCATAGTCGAGCAGCGAGCCGTTGGCCACGGTCACCACGCCGGACGTGGCGTGGATGGTGAAGCGACCGCCGGCATTGTTGTCCAGGCTGTAGGTGATGGCGTTGGTGGTGCCGTCGGCATCAGAGGCAAAGGCGGTTACGCCGACCACCGTGCCGTTGGCGGCGTTTTCATCCACGGCGTTGGCCGTGGCGTTGCTGTCGCTCACCGCGCTCACTGCAAATTCGTCGAGGTCGTTGATCGCCAGGCTCACCGTCTGCGTCGTGGCATTGCCGAGCGCGTCGGTCGCCGTGACGTTAAAGCTGTAGCTCGGCTGCGCCTCAAAGTTCGGGCTGCCGGTCAGGGTGACTTCACCCGTGCTGCTGTTGATGCTGAAGGCGCCGTCATCGGTGCCGCCGCCAAACGAGTAAACCAGCGGACCGGACGGGCCGCCGTCGGTGCCCGGATCGGTCGCGTTGGCGTCATAGACCATCTGGCCCGCAGCGGTGTTTTCGTTGATCGCCGTGGCGGTGGTCGTGGTGAAGGCCGGTGCATCTTCGTCCCGGTTGTTGATCGCCAGCGTCACCGTCTGCGTGGTGGCGTTGCCAGCCGTGTCGGTCGCCGTGACGTTAAAGCTGTAGCTCGGCTGCGCCTCAAAGTTCGGGCTGCCGGTCAGGGTGACTTCACCCGTGCTGCTGTTGATGCTGAAGGCGCCGTCATCGGTGCCGCCGCCAAACGAGTAAACCAGCGGACCGGACGGGCCGCCGTCGGTGCCCGGATCGGTCGCGTTGGCGTCATAGACCATCTGGCCCGCAGCGGTGTTTTCGTTGATCGCCGTGGCGGTCGTGCCCGAGCTAAAGGTCGGGGCGACTTCGTCCCGGTTGTTGATCGTCAGCGTGACGGCCTGCTCGGTCGCCGCGTTGACGCCGTCGGAGGCCACGACCGTGAAGCTGTAGCTGCCCTTGGTCTCGAAGTTCGGGTTGGCCGTCAGCGTGACTGCGCCGCCGACGATGCTGAACAGTGCCGCATCACCACCGGCCTTGAGGCTGTAGGTCACGCCAGCGCTGATGTCGGCCGTGTCGGTCGAGGTGACGGTGTAGACCACTTGGCCCGCACCGCTGTTTTCATTGATGGCTGCGGCGGTGGCACCCGAGGTGATCGTCGGTGCGACTTCGTCCAGGTTGTTGATCGCCAGCGTGACGACCTGTTCGGTCGCCGCGTTGACGCCGTCGGAGGCCAGTACCGTGAAGCTGTAGCTGCCCTTGGTCTCGAAGTTCGGGTTGGCCGTCAGCGTGACTGCGCCGGTGCTGGCGTTGATGCTGAACAGTGCTACGTCGCCGGTCAGCGCCTTGAGGCCGTAGGTCACGCCTTCGCTGTCGCTGATGTCGGCCGTGTCGGTCGAGGTGACGGTGTAGACCACTTGGCCATCGCCGCTGTTCTCGGTAATCGCATCGGCGATGGCGTTCGAGGTGATCGTCGGTGCGACTTCGTCCAGGTTGGTGATCGCCAGGCTCACCGTCTGCGTCGCGGTATTGGCGT
>JBCKWO010000019.1:0-31349 GCA_038922535.1 Methylobacter sp.
TTACCGCGGCAGTTCCGATGTTCCCATCAGGAATTCATCCACTGCCCTAGCGGCTTGCCGGCCTTCTCGTATTGCCCAGACCACCAGCGATTGCCCGCGTCGTGCGTCGCCTGCGGCAAACACTTTATCAACCGAGGTGCGATACTGTTTATCGGTGGCTTTATTGGTGTAGATGTTTTTTTGTAATTTCAGGCTATCTCATATCTACGATTATTTTTGAGAATTTAGATAGAGGAACTTTCAGTTTTTCTGAACTCTATGCTCGTCGTATTAAGCGCATCTTTCCAGCGCTAATTGTTGTATTGGCTGCTTGTTTTTCTTTTGGATGGTTTGTTTTACTTGCCGATGAATTTCAGCAGTTAGGTAAACACATAGCCGCTGGTGCTGGCTTTGTGTCAAACTTTGTATTATGGAGTGAGGCAGGGTACCTTGATAATTCTGCCGAAACAAAGCCATTACTTCACTTGTGAAGCTTAAGTATTGAAGAACAGTTTTACTGCATCACTACGCCCCAATGTCGGGCAACGCTTAGATGTTGCCCGACCTACTAGACTCCTAGTACAGTCCTTTCTTGATGCTCAACCATCGCTCACTTAATCCCAGCGATTATCCCTAACCTGGACTCTGCCGCTTTCGATTCTGACCGGAAAGCAGTCGATATTTTCATACGCGGGGGGCGATTTCACTTCCCCGGTTTTTACACAAAAACGCGCACCGTGACGGGGGCAGATGATCTCGTTACCTTCCAGTCTGCCGCTGCCGATTTCTGCGCCGTCGTGGGTGCAGACATCTTCTAGCGCATAAAATTGGCCGTCCAGTTTAAAGATGACCACATCGGTGTCATCGACATCAATGACGATGTGCTCGCCATTCGCTAAGGCATTTTCATCTATTGCATCTATCCAGTCTGACATTTTTTAATCCGCTATCGTTGTATTTTAAAAACGGGCGACCGGCAGGTCGCCCTTTATGCCCTATGGGTGCTACGTAAAAATCCAAGTCCTAAAAGCATACTCAGACCTTCCAGGTTTTAAAAACCCGGAAGGTCTAAAGTTAACCTTTAACCTTTCAAATAAACATCATACCGCAGCAACTTGCCCTGAAAACTTTGGCTAGGTTTGCCGCCCAAAGGTTCCGCGTAATCGGGGCTTTTGACCACGACGCGCTTTCCAGCTGCGTTTAAAGCGGCCTCAAAAAGCTGTTCCTTATCCTGATCGTCACCCAGCAGATCGCGCAAAACCATCATTGATTTTTTGGCTAGTGCAGATTTTTTGCGTTTGGGCGGAAACATGGGATCAAGGTAAATACAATCAGGCTGGCTTTCCAAATCGGCTAATAGGTCGATAGCATTGCCGTGTAATAAACGGGGAGGCTCAAGATTAAGCCGAAGCATCCAGTCCAGTTGCGCCAAACGGTTAAAGCCGTCTGTCAGTAATTCAAACATAACCGGGGAGCGTTCGATGCACAGCAATTCGTAACCCATACGGAAGATGTGCAGGCTGTCCTGCCCCCAGCCGGTAGTCGCATCGACCACAGCTTTAGTTTTGCGTCCCAGCGCCTGAGCCAATGCGCCGTCTTTAGGCGCGGGCCATGATCGCTGCTCGCCGTTCCGCGGTTCTATATCGACTGTCAAACCGCCTTTTTTAAGCAACTCTTTGTCGAGCAGTTTTAAACAGCCGTCACGCCAGCTTAAAAAGAAGCCTTCCTGGCTGTCGCTATTGATCGAGTGGTACAAAGGAACATCCAACCTTTCGGCAAGTTGCTGAAACGGCAGGCTATCACCCTGATCTTGGTAAAGAACAGCCAATTTTCCGGCGTATTTTTGCGATGAAGATTTCGTGGTCATGGCTTAATTATCCACGAAGAACGTCGAGAAAAAACTTCGAGCTCTCGTGTCTTCGTGTTGAAGTATTACTCTGTAGAAATAGATTTTTGTTCGTTTTTCAACGCCGCATCCAGCGTATGCCAAGCCAATGTCGCACATTTGACCCGCGCCGGATATTCGCGCACACCGGCCAATACCGCTAGTTTGCCGACCGCCTCAAGATTGATCTGCTCATCTTTGCCGGTGGTCATTTCATGGAATTTTTTAAATAAATCTTCGGCTTCCTGTTCGGTTTTGCCTTTGACTATCTCGGTCATCAACGAAACGGACGCAGTGGAAATTGCGCAACCCGAACCCTGAAAACTGGCATCGGTAATCGTATCACCATCCATTTTCAAATATAAAGTCAGACGGTCGCCGCACAGCGGATTAAAGCCTTCCACTTTGCGGTTGGCATTGTCCATGACCCGGAAATTGCGCGGGTTGCGGTTGTGGTCGAAAATAACCTCTTGGTAGAGGTCTCTTAAATCATCAAACATATTTATTCTCTTGCATAATTATTCGCTATAAAAATGAGGATAAAGTTCTTCTGAACTGATGTAGCGGCTTGCTTGGCGCATAATGGCTTTGCATGTTCCAGTATCCAGCTCTGCATGGTTTGGGATAGTCAAAACTTGTTTTTGGTTATAAACCATGCGCACTAATTTAATATGACTACCACGCTGAGAAGCGATAACAAAATCAAACTGCATCAAAATAGCCAATACTTGCTTGGCTGTTAGGCGTTTTAATTTTGGCACACGGCTGCCATTTCGTAATTCACCACGATGGGTGGATTAGGCGAAAATCCTAATGCGGCCATATCTTCACCCTCCAAATGCAGACTGATCGCTTCACGCAAATTTTGCGTCACTTCGTCAAGCGTTTGTCCTTGAGTGACAATAGGTAATTCAACACATTCGGCAACAAAACCGGATTCTTCGCCTGCGTGGATATGGGCTTTGATGGTGTAATACATTAGCCAAATACCTCGATCAAGGACTCTATGCCTTTCATTAACACATCAATTTCATCTTTGGTGTTATACATTGCAAAGGATGCTCTCGCCGTCGCGGGAACTTCAAAAAAGTCCATAACCGGCATCGCACAATGATGCCCCGCCCTGATCGCTATGCCTAAGCTGTCCAGCATGGTGCCAATATCATGCGGATGTATTTTATCCAGCACAAAAGACAGGATCGCGCCTTTATGCTCGGCCTCGCCGATAATCCGTAGTCCTTTAATTTGTTTGGCTTTTGCAGTGGCGTAATCTAGCAACTCGGCTTCGTGAGCGGCAATGTTATCCATGCCGATGTCGTTTAGATAATCGATAGCCGCGCCTAAACCAACTACATCGGCAATGCTGGGTGTGCCCGCTTCAAACTTGTAGGGCAGTGTATTATATTCGGTTTCTTCAAAGGTGACTTTGCGGATCATATCACCGCCGCCCTGATAGGGCGGCATGGCTTCCAGTAAAGCCTGTTTGCCGTAAAGTACGCCTATGCCCGAAGGCGCATAAAGTTTATGGCCCGAGAAAACATAGAAATCGCAATCCAAGGCCTGCACGTCCACGGTCATGTGCGGAATAGCCTGTGCGCCATCCAGCATGACGGGGATATTTCTGGCATGAGCCGCTGCGATGATCTTTTCAACCGGATTGATCGTGCCCAACGCATTGGACATATGCACGACTGAAATCAACTTGGTTTTATCGCCGATCAGCTGTTCAAACTCGCTGTAAATTAATTCGCCTTGCAGGTTAATCGGCGCAATTTTTAAGATGGCCCCGGTTTGCTCGCAGAGCATTTGCCAAGGCACGATATTGGAATGATGTTCCATCGCGGTAATCAAAATCTCGTCGCCAGCCGTAATATTGGCTTTGCCGTAGGTCTGCGCGATTAGATTGATAGCTTCGGTAGCGCCTCTGACGAAAATAATCTCTTTTTCGCTGGCGGCATTAATAAAGTCTTTAACCTTGGTACGTGCGCCTTCAAACTTATCGGTAGATCGTACGCTCAAGGTATGTACGCCGCGATGTACGTTGGCGTAATCATGGCTATACAAATGCACGATGCTGTCGATAACCGCCTGCGGCTTTTGGCAAGTGGCCGCGTTATCCAGATAAACTAACGGCTTGTTGCGGATAAGTTCTGCCAATATAGGAAAATCGGCGCGAATTTTATTGATGTCAAAATCTGTCGTCATAGCCATTCCTTGTCCACGCCTTGCTGCGGGAAACGCGCCAATACTTGCTCTAAAATCATATCGTGCAAGCCTTTAATCTTGACCTTATCGACCATCTCGTTGGCGAACGCAAAGGTCAGCATGTTACGCGCGGTTTCTTTATCAATGCAGCGTGATTGCAGATAGAAAATGGATTTTTCATCCAGCTGACCTACCGTCACACCATGCCCGCATTTGACGTCATCGGCATAAATTTCCAGCTGCGGCTTACTATCCGCTTCGGCATCATCCGATAGCAGCAGATTGCGGTTATTCATTTGCGAATCTGTACGCTGTGCATCGACGGCCACAATCACCCGACCCTGAAACACGCCTCTGGCCCTGTCGTCAAGCACGCCTTTATACAGCTCTCGGCTGATGGCGTAAGGCTTTAAGTGATTGATGCGGGTATGGTTGTCGATATGTTGGCGCTTGCTGCCCAAATACAAACCATTCAGTTCGCAGTCTGACGCATGATCGAGATCGACATGAATATCGCTACGCGCCAGCAAGCCGCCAAAGGCAAAATTATGATGTTTAAACCGCGCATC
This sequence comes from Methylobacter sp., assembly GCA_038922535.1. Classification (GTDB taxonomy): domain Bacteria; phylum Pseudomonadota; class Gammaproteobacteria; order Methylococcales; family Methylomonadaceae; genus Methylobacter_A. The sequence continues at coordinate 4,639 of JBCKWO010000019.1, forward strand.
CCGAGCCTGTTTAATATAAACGCCGCCAAAATGATAGGCTTTTTCAGACTCGCTTTGCATTTTATACAGCGTCAGACCGGCATTTTGTCCGACAAAAACTTCGGTGACTGCGGCTGTTAAATAGGCGTTATCAGTGCCGATCGCCGCGCCAGTTCCCGACTGGCTTACACCATCCCTGGCGATAAAAGTTTCTATCACTTTAACTTCGGCCATTTCGTCGACAATAATGATATTGCGGGTCGTAGCCATTACATCGGCTCCAGTCACAATATGCAGCAGCTGTATCGGTCTGTCTAAAACCAGCTTGGCCGGCACATGCACAAACAAGCCGTCGGTAAACCATGCGGTATTGAAAGCGATAAAACTATGCTCCGAATGAGCTGCTATGCCTAGATATTGTTCCACCTTGTCCGGCTGTGTTGCCAGCGCATCAGTCATACTCATCACCGAAACGGCTTCGGGCAGACCGTCTAAAATCGAAAGCGCTGCTGAAAAATGCCCATTCACTAAAACCAGGATCCAAGCATCTTCCAGTTGCTGGGCTTTCAACCAATCGGCATCGACATCACCGGCGGTTAAATTGTTCGACGGTGCAAACAGTTTCTTCTCAATGCCGGACACATTGGTGTAGCGCCATTCCTCTTCACGCGGCGAAGGAAAGCCATGCTCCGCGAATTTCTCCAATGCCTCAGTTCTTAACGCCTGCAACCACGGCAATGATTGCCCCGGCAATGTCGGCGCTATGCTTGGGTATTCAGCCGCATAACGGCTTATCGCCATGGAGGGTGTGTATGCCGCAAGACTGCCTGGAGCAGGCGCGGCGTCTGTTGCCGTCATCATTACGCTGCCGCCTGTTCGCTTTCAACCCAGCTGTAACCTTTTTCTTCCAGCTCAAGAGCCAGATCCGCACCGCCGGATTTAACGATCTGTCCGTGCGCCAAAACGTGGACAAAATCCGGTTTGATATAGCCCAGCAGGCGCTGGTAATGCGTCACTATCACAAACGCACGATCCGGTGAGCGTAAGGAATTAACGCCTTCCGAGACGATTTTTAAGGCATCTATGTCCAGGCCGGAATCGGTTTCATCCATAATGCACAGCTTGGGTTCCAAAATAGCCATTTGCAGAATTTCATTACGTTTCTTTTCGCCGCCGGAGAAGCCTTCGTTAACTGCACGGTAAAGAAATTTCTCATCCATCTCCAGCAGACGCACTTTTTCTTTAACCAGCGTTAAAAAATCCATCGCATCGACTTCAGACTGGCCATGATATTTACGAATAGAATTCAGTGCCGCTTTCAATAAATAGATATTGCTGACGCCGGGAATTTCCACCGGATATTGGAATGCCAAAAACACACCTTCACGCGCCCTGATCTCAGGTGCCATTTCCAGCAAATCCTTACCCTGATACGTCGCCGTTCCACCGGTCACGGTGTAACCACCCTTACCTGACAACACATGCGCCAAGGTGCTTTTACCGGAACCGTTCGGTCCCATAATCGCGTGGATTTCGCCCGGCTTAATTTCAAGGTTAATGCCTTTAAGGATTTGTTTATCGTTGACACTGACGGTTAAGTTTTTAATGCTGAGCATAAGAATTCCAAGTTGTTTTTAAATATTGCTTAACGGGTTTTTATTCTTGAACAGCTATTCATAATGCGTCCACATCCGCAAAACGTGAACCACTTTTTCTGTTTCAACCATCCGATAAATCAAGCGATGTTGAATCGAAATACGTCTGGAATAAAAGCCTTGCAGATTACCCACTAATTTTTCATAAGGTGGTGGTTTGATATAAGGATTTTCCGCCAAAAGCTCCAATAATTTTCCGGCTTGCGGTTTCAAACCCGCTTGGGCAATCTTTTTCGCGTCTTTGCTTGCTTGACGACTCAGAATAACTTGCCAAGTCACCAATCCAAATCCTGCAAACGAATACCTTTTGCCCGTGATTCATCGGCAGCATCATGAATACTGGCAACCATACCGGGAATTTTATTAAGGAATAGCGTCTCTTCAATCTCCCGCCAGTCATCTGCACTGATAATGACGAAATCTTTACCGTCACGTTGTTTTACGTGCAATTTTTCGTGGCTATTAAAGCAAGGCTCGATTTCATTAGGTAAGTTCTTGCGTAGCTTGGTTGCAGTGGTTTCTAGCATTATCATTTCCTTTGTGTGTTCAACGTGTGGCTATATTCGGTGATTGCACTTTACTTCATTACAAACTCATACATCGTCTTTTGACCATTCCGATTGCCTAGTATTTTTTACCCATTGCGGCTATCCACTTAAAGCGGGATGGATGCGAGGCTTAACCTTAGGCTGTCCCGGCTTAAATGGGAAGCCGAAAAATATAATATCGTATCTACTAGGAGCCTGTCCGAGAATAGGAATCGTAGCGAGGGGAAGCTATTTTGAGTCAGATTTTTTGATCATTTGAGGCGAATAGTTGTTCTATTTAACGAAAATGATCGGGAAATCTGGCCAAAAGGGCTTTCCCGCAGTAGGTTCTCTATTCTCGGACAGGCTCCTAGGTAGCTCGTTGGACTGAGACACGAAGCCCAACACATCAAAGCGGTAAATATTGGCTCTTCCCGACTTCGTGGGGTAACCACTATATGTAGTATTCAATCATTTGCGCTGAATGCGTGATTAGCTATTGATTTTATGAGAATTATCCATGTCAACGTGTATTTTCCACAACACCATATATAGCAAGCACCCCACGAAGTCGGGAAGAGCCCAAACGTTAACCCACAGACCCTTCCAAACTCAATCCCAATAACGCCTGAGCCTCTACCGCAAACTCCATCGGCAATTCCCTGAATACTTCTTTACAAAAACCGTTGACGATCATCGATACGGCGTCTTCTGCCGATAGTCCGCGCTGCTGGCAAAAGAACAACTGGTCTTCGCTGATCTTGGAGGTGGTCGCTTCATGTTCGACCTGAGCCGATGAATGCTTGACTTCAATATAGGGAAAAGTGTGCGCGCCGCACGTATCGCCGATTAATAGCGAATCGCACTGGGTATAGTTGCGGGCGTTTTCCGCGCTTTTTAATATCTTAACCAAGCCGCGATAGGTATTTTGCGCCTTACCTGCTGAAATGCCTTTGGAAATTATCGTGCTGCTGGTGTTCTTGCCGATATGGATCATCTTGGTACCGGTATCGGCCTGCTGATAATTATTGGTCAGCGCCACCGAATAAAATTCGCCGGTGGAATTGTCGCCGGTCAGGATGCAGCTTGGATATTTCCAGGTGATGGCCGAACCGGTCTCCACCTGCGTCCACGACACTTTGGAGTTTTCGCCACGGCAATCGGCACGTTTGGTCACAAAGTTATAGATGCCGCCCAAGCCATTTTTATCGCCCGGATACCAGTTTTGCACGGTAGAGTATTTGATCGTCGCATCTTTCATCGCGATTAACTCAACCACCGCCGCATGCAGCTGGTTTTCATCCCGCATCGGCGCGGTGCAGCCTTCCAGATAACTGACATAACTGCCTTCATCGGCAATAATCAAAGTCCGTTCAAACTGCCCGGTATTGGCGGCGTTGATCCTGAAATAGGTCGATAATTCCATCGGGCAACGTACACCTTTGGGAATATAGACGAATGAGCCATCGGTAAAAACAGCCGCATTTAAAGCGGCAAAATAATTATCGGTATGCGGCACGACCGTTCCCAGATATTGTTTGATCAGCTCTGGATGCTCACGCAAGGCTTCTGAAATTGGGCAAAAAATAACCCCCACTTCTTTCAGCTTGCCTTTAAACGTCGTCGCCACCGAGACGCTGTCAAAAATCGCATCCACCGCGACACCGGCCAAACGCTCCTGCTCATCCAGAGGAATTCCCAGTTTTTTATAGGCTTCCAAGATTTGCGGATCGATTTCATCCAGGCTTTGCGGCCCGTCTTCTTTGCGTTTGGGTGCTGAATAATAACTAATCGCTTGATAATCGATAGGCTCGAACTTGACGAACGCCCATGTAGGCGTCTTCATGGTCTGCCAATGCCGAAACGCTTTAAGCCGGTATTCGAGCATAAACTCAGGCTCATTCTTAACCTTCGATAACCTGTGAATGACCGCCTCATCCAGTCCCGGCGGGAAAGTGTCGGTTTCCAGTTCAGTCACAAAACCCTGTTTGTAATCCTGACTGATCAGATTGCTGATTTCTTGTGCGCTTGCTGACATAAAATTTGCCTATCGATATAAACTGGTAACCGGAATCATCGCTTCTTCCGGCACAACAGCAGGTCTGATTAAATCGGCCAACGTCACCGACTCCAATGCATTATGAATAGTCTGGTTAATCAAGGTGATTTCCTGCAAAAATACCCGTTGCAACGCTAATCTATCCCGGTATTCTGCCTAAAACGTAGCCACCCTTGGCCTCGCGTGTCGAAACCAACACGCTTGCATTAACCAGCAATTTAAGAATTTTGCTGACGGTAGGCAGAGCAATACAGGGCATGGTCGCTATTTCCATAGCCGCACGTATCTGCGCTTTGTCCCTGACCATAAAACTTAAAATAACCACTGCATAATCAGTTAACTTACTTAGCCGTAACATACCTTGCCCTTAATAATGGGGTATCAGTTTAGTCCTATTTAAAAACGGAGTAAAGACGTTGGTAATTATTTTGCATTCCAATATTTACTTTTCGTCTCACGCATCCCCTGCACAACAAATCCGTTATTTTCAACATTAACGCTGATCGCCCCGCTGTCGGCACTATTCAACCATTTAGCATTGGTATGCCGATAGCGCGCCAAAACATCTTTATGCGGATGGCCGAATTGATTCCGATAACCCGCCGGAATCAACACGTAGTCCGGCTTTACAGCCTGCAAAAAAACGGCTGTTGACGAGGTCTTGCTGCCGTGATGCGGCGCGACCAACACATCGGCTTTTAAGTCATCACCGTAAGTTTCAACCAACCAGGATTCTGCGACGGCTTCTATGTCGCCGACCAACAATACCGTGCCGTGTGCCGACTGGATTTTCAGTACGCAGGAATTGTCGTTATCCGAAACAAACGCCTGCTTTATCGCCATGGATGGTGTGTATGCCGCAAGACTGTCGGGAACAGGCGCGGCGATCACCAGGGATGGTGTGTATGCCGCAAGCCCTTCGGCTACACTCAGGAGAGCCCTGTCAGGATCAGGCGCGGCGGGTCCCAGCATGGTGAACCTGACCTCATCCCATAGCCACGATTGCCCCGCTGTACAGGCGATTGGCGCATACTCGCTTAACTGCTGCGGGACGCTGGTCAATACTTTTTCGACGGGGATGCCGCGCATTAATGATGCCGCTCCGCCGATATGATCGTTATCGCCATGACTGATGATTAAGCTGTCAATTTTGGCGACACCTTGCGAGCGCAAAAAAGGCAATAATACGCTTTGCCCCCTATCGCTTTCGGCGGAAAATTTCGCGCCGGTATCGTAAATCAACAAATGACGACTGGTTTGCACGACGACTGACAAGCCTTGTCCGACATCCAGCAAGGTCATGTCGATGTCGCCGGTTTCGGGCCGTTTTACCTCGGTAAACACCAGCGGCAAAAACATCACCAGACTCAGCCATCGCGCCGGAATGCCGACCGGGGCAAGCAACAGCAACACACCCGGCACCGCAAACAGCAACGCCCAATACGAGGGCGGCGCATGGTTTATCGAGGCCAGCGGAATTGCCGCCAAGTAGGCCAACAGCCACCACAATCCTTGTAATACATGATCTGCCAAATAAAATACCGGATCGGCCAACGTTGATGAAATAAACATCGCAACGACCGCCAGCAGCGACAACGGCACAGCCAGCAGACTGATAACCGGCACGGCGACCAGATTAGCCAGTGGCGCAATCAATGAAACCTGTTGGAAAAACAGCAATAGCAATGGCGACAAGCCCACCGACGTAACCCAGTGCATTTTGATTGCACCCCAAAAATAGCCAAGCTTGCCTAAGCGCCCGGAAACAGCATAAACAATCAGACTCACAGCAAGGAACGACAACCAAAATCCCGCCGCCAATACCGCCAACGGGTCGAACAGCAACACTGCAAACAAAGCGACGGACAAGGTATTAAAGGGGCGGCTATTGCGTTGCAGAATAATGGCGGACATGGCGATGAACAACATGACTACCGAGCGCTGGGTCGGCACGGAGAACCCCGCCAGTCCCGAATAGAGAATCGCAATCAGCAACGCTACAACTGCCGCAATCCTTTGCGGCGACCAGACCAGCCAACCCGTCCACGCCCACAACTTGAGCACCACAAAATAGACCAGTCCGGCAATGAGGCCGATATGCGAGCCGGAAATTACCACTAGATGGGTCGTGCCGGTCTTGCGAAAAACCTCCCATTGCTGTTGACTGATGCCGCTGCCGTCGCCGATCGTCAATGCCTTTATCAGTCCAAGACTTGGGCTGTCGGCCAATGCGCTTGAAAGCCGATCGGCGATGCGCTGCCGCCAAACGGAAATGCTGTTCCAAGCCGAATCCCCACCCAGCAAAACAGGTTTTGGAGCAGGCCGCACATAGCCGGTCGCAGCGATGCCTTCGGTCAACAGCCAACGCTCATAATCGAAACCGCCGGGGTTCATCGTGCCGTGGACGCGCTTTAATTTAACAGTAAAAAGCCAATGCTGACCTGCTTTGATGGGTTGATCCGGGTAATACCAGCTTAATCTCAGTTTGGCGGGCGCTCCAAAATCTCGTTCGCCCTGAGCCCTTCGGCTATGCTTCGAAGAGCCCTGGCGAAAGGACTGCGGGGTTTTAGACTGCTCAATTGATTTTTCTAGGATCGCCGCGCCAGTTCCCGACTGGCCTGCGGCATACACACCATCCCTGGCGATAAAATCGAAGCGGACGCGCTTTTCATCCTGTTCCGGTAAGTCGGCGATGACGCCCGCCACCTGAACCTCTACACCTTCCAGTTGTTCCGGCAGCCGGGCGGACAATCGGTGCATAGCAAACACTATCGCCCACACCACGCCGACCGCAAAAAATAGGCACCGCCAATAACGCAACCATGCAATAATGCCAGCCATCAGGACAGCCGCTATCAGCCATTTAATATCCGGCAATACCGACAACTGTTGCACCAGCATCAGTCCGGCTAAAAATAACAGTGCGGAAACGACCATTGAGCACCTTGGTGTTTTTTAGACTAACAAAAACCTGATAAACCTAAATCCGGTGTAACTTACAATAAATAACGATGCCAAAAGAACTGATACAAAAACTGATCAACAAGTTCATCCCTGATCCTGAAGTGATCAAACAACACAAGAGCCTTCAATTTCTTGGCGATAAACTGCACGAGCCTAACCTTTGGCATTTAAACCGCCGTTCTGTGTCTATGGCTCTTGCAGTGGGTCTTTTTTGCGCCTGGATTCCGACGCCTGGGCAAATGGCCATTGCGGCTTTTGGGGCAATTCGTTACAGGGCTAACCTGCCTATTTCCGTAGCACTGGTCTGGATAACCAACCCGATCACCATGCCGCCGCTGTTTTATTTTGCTTATGAGGTTGGACTCTGGTTTATGAATCAGCCGACCAGCGCCGATGAATCCGAGTTTTCAGTAAGTAATATACTATCCAGTCTGGGCGACGTTTGGCAGCCTTTTCTGATCGGCTGTTTAATTATGGGACTAATCTCGTCCGCCGCTGGTTATTTCGGTATTCAATATTATTGGCAATATCATATAACCAAAAAATGGGCGGAAAGAAAGGAACAAAGACTAAGGGCTAAGGGCTAAGGGCTAAGGGCTAAAAAGCTTAACCCTTGTACCTTGGCCTTGTGTCTTTACGCAGTATTTTTGTTCAGCTACAAGGCGCAAAAATGGGCAAAAAGACCAGTCAGTTGGGTATGTTTTTTGCAGGAAATCACCTTAGCCTACAATCAACCCATCTTCCATGTACAGAACCTTGCCCATTTGTGCGGCCAGTTCATGGTTATGGGTCACCACCAGAAAGCTGATATTCAACTCCTGATTTAATTCCAGCATTAACTGGTAAACCTGGTCAGCGGTTTTACTGTCCAGGTTTCCGGTGGGCTCGTCCGCCAAAACCACACTGGGCTTATTGATCAACGCCCTGGCGACTGCGGCGCGTTGTCTTTCTCCACCGGACAATTCTCCGGGCTTATGCTCAATCCGGTGTCCCAGCCCTACCCGCTTCAATAACTCGGTTGCCCGTGCACTCGCCACCTTTACCGACAGTCCGGCAATCAGCAACGGCATCGCTGTATTTTCCAGTACGGTAAATTCGCCCAACAGATGATGCGACTGATAGATAAAGCCCAAGGATTTATTTCTTAATTTAGCCAGTTGGCCAGCGCCGACTTCATTAAGGTTAACGCCATCCAAAATCACCTTGCCGCCGCTGGGTTTTTCAAGTCCGCCCAGCAGATGCAGTAAGGTACTTTTGCCCGAGCCCGATGCGCCCATAATAGCGACGCGCTCGCCGACACCAATGCTTAAATCCACCCCTTTTAAAACCTCAACATCCAGCCCACCCTGGTCATAGCGCATGGTCAACTGCTGGCATTGCAAGATGCTAGTATTATTATTCATATCTGAGAACTTCCGCTGGATTTACTTTGGCAGCCTGCCAGGCAGGATAAATAGTCGCTATTAATGACAGGAAAAAGGCCATGCCCGCTATCGTATAAACATCCGACCAGACCAGTTTAGACGGTAATTCGCTGATGTAATAAACATCGGCCGCCATAAACTGAACCTGAAATAATTTTTCAATCGCCGGAACGATGGTTTCAACATTCAACGCCAGCAACACCCCTCCGACGGTTCCGAGTACGGTACCGACTACGCCGATGATCGTTCCCAACACCATAAAAATCCCCATCACCGAACCTGCCGTTAGTCCCTGTGTTTTTAAAATAGCAATGTCGCCGCGCTTGTCGGTGACCACCATCACCAGCGTAGAAACAATATTAAACGCCGCCACCGCCACAATCAGCAGTAGGATAATAAACATGACCCGTTTTTCGGTCTGTATCGCCCGGAAGAAATTGCTGTGCGCCAGAGTCCAGTCGCTGACCTGATAATCGTCATGCAACGCGGTTCCCAGTGCATGGGTTATTTTCGGCGCATTAAACAAATCGTCCAGCTTGATCCTAAGCCCCGAAACCGCGCTTTCCAAACGGAACAACTTCGCCGCATCATCGATATGGATTAACGCCATATTTCGGTCGTATTCATACATGCCGACCTTAAAAATACCCACCACGGTAAATCGCCGCATCCTCGGCACAATACCGGCCGGCGTGGAATTGATCTGCGGACTGATGACGGTAATCTTATCGCCGGTAAAAACACCCAGATAATTAGCCAGTTCCACCCCTAAGACAATGCCGTATTCGCCCGAAACCAGATCGGACAGCTTGCCCTCCTTCATCTTATCGGCGACTTCCGACACCTTGGCTTCGTAGTCCGGCAAAATTCCGGTCAGCATCGTGCCGCTGACGCGCCGGTCGGCGTTGATCATCACCTGCCCGTTAATAAAAGGCGCGGTGCCTTCCACATGCGGATAGTTTTTTAACTTCTGTTCCAGTTCCTGCCAATTATCCAACTGGCCGTATTTTCCAGTGACCGTCGCATGTGAAGTCATGCCGAGAATCCGCTCGCGCAATTCGGCTTCAAAACCGTTCATCACCGACAACACCGCAATCAACGCCGTGACGCCCAAGGCTATACCGAGAACGGACGTTAAGGTGATAAAAGAAATGAACTGGGTTCGGCGTTTGGCCCGCGTATAACGCAAGCCGATATAAAAAATAAGAGGTTTAAACATGAAGCCTACAATCTAAAATAAAAAATCAGGATTTCCTGCACTGAGCGCAAAAACCGTATAAATAAAGGCCGTGATCGGTTAATTCATAACCCAATTTTGCTGCAATTTCTTTTTGCCGGGTTTCAATAACCTCATCGGTAAATTCATCTATTTTGCCGCACTTCATACACAGTATGTGATCATGATGCTTGCCGCTATCAAGTTCAAAAACAGAACTGCCGCCTTCAAAGTGATGGCGGCTTACCAGTCCCGCCGCTTCAAATTGAGTTAGCACGCGATAAACCGTAGCCAAACCGATTTCTTCATCTTCGCTTAGCAGAATTTTATAAACTTGTTCAGCGGTTAAATGACGTTCATCAACCTGCTTTTCTAAAATTTGCAGAATCTTGATCCTTGGCAAAGTCACCTTCAGGCCTGCATTCCTTAAATCATGGGTTTCCAACATTAATCTCCGCTTATGGCAGTTTTATAGAAAACTGCGCGCATTGTAGCCTTTTTTTGACCGTATGGGCATGACAGTTTTATAGGATAATTCTTTAACATCCTGTATGATTTTGTGTTTTTAACCTATCCGCAGTCTTAAATGAGAAAGCCGCTTTTTACTTTTGCCGCGCCAGCTCCAGGCTGGCTTGCGGCATACACACCGTCCCTGGCGATAAGCCAGTCCGGCAACCGCTACGCATTCTTCATCCTTGCAGTCACAGCAAGTCTGACGCTCTCCTCCTGCACCACCATTTTGACCAACCTGCCCGGCGTCTATACCATAGATGTCCAGCAAGGCAATATCGTCGATCAATCCATGATCGACCAGCTCAGACCCGAGATGAACAAACGGCAGGTGCTTTATATCATGGGTTCGCCGATGCTGATCGACTTTTTCCATCAGAAGCGCTGGGATTATCTCTACTCCGCTCAAACCGGCGGCGGAGACCGGCAGCAAAAAAGAATTTCCTTATATTTCGACAAGGACCAACTGGTCGGCGTACAAGGCGACTTCAAACCCAGTGCCGTTCCTGTCATTAAAACCTCGGAAGAAACCACAGTCGACGTACCGAAGCGCGACCTTGATAAAACCCTATGGGAAATGATCACCGGCTTATTCGGCTTTGACGGCATTGATAACTCGCCCAAGACCGACAAAGCAAAACCGGCATCGGACTCATCGAAAGATCAGCTGCCGCTTTAAATACGATGGATGGGGTTCATGTGCAGGATACCCACCGCGTACCGCTTTCAAATTTCACCCACTCCAAAATCAAAAAAGGTATGCGGTGCAACCCCTACCTAACTGAATGTCAGTGATGCGCTGCATGGGAATGCAGTCTCATCGCGCCGCGTTGATATGCACACCGTAACACATGGGAACAAGGCAAATGCTTTTCTACTCACCACATTATTGATGACAGGAACGGCACTGGGTTTGAAGTCGCCTTGTACGCCGACCAGTTGGTCCTTGTCGAAATATAAGGAAATTCTTTTTTGCTGCCGGTCTCCGCCGCCGGTTTGAGCGGAGTAGAGATAATCCCAGCGCTTCTGATGGAAAAAGTCGATCAGCATCGGCGAACCCATGATATAAAGCACCTGCCGTTTGTTCATCTCGGGTCTGAGCTGGTCGATCATGGATTGATCGACGATATTGCCTTGCTGGACATCTATGGTATAGACGCCGGGCAGGTTGGTCAAAATGGTGGTGCAGGAGGAGAGCGTCAGACTTGCTGTGACTGCAAGGATGAAGAATGCGTAGCGGTTGCCGGACTGGCTTATCGCCAGGGACGGTGTGTATGCCGCAAGCCAGCCTGGAGCTGGCGCGGCAAAAGTAAAAAGCGGCTTTCTCATTTAAGACTGCGGATAGGTTAAAAACACAAAATCATACAGGATGTTAAAGAATTATCCTATAAAACTGTCATGCCCATACGGTCAAAAAAAGGCTACAATGCGCGCAGTTTTCTATAAAACTGCCATAAGCGGAGATTAATGTTGGAAACCCATGATTTAAGGAATGCAGGCCTGAAGGTGACTTTGCCAAGGATCAAGATTCTGCAAATTTTAGAAAAGCAGGTTGATGAACGTCATTTAACCGCTGAACAAGTTTATAAAATTCTGCTAAGCGAAGATGAAGAAATCGGTTTGGCTACGGTTTATCGCGTGCTAACTCAATTTGAAGCGGCGGGACTGGTAAGCCGCCATCACTTTGAAGGCGGCAGTTCTGTTTTTGAACTTGATAGCGGCAAGCATCATGATCACATACTGTGTATGAAGTGCGGCAAAATAGATGAATTTACCGATGAGGTTATTGAAACCCGGCAAAAAGAAATTGCAGCAAAATTGGGTTATGAATTAACCGATCACGGCCTTTATTTATACGGTTTTTGCGCTCAGTGCAGGAAATCCTGATTTTTTATTTTAGATTGTAGGCTTCATGTTTAAACCTCTTATTTTTTATATCGGCTTGCGTTATACGCGGGCCAAACGCCGAACCCAGTTCATTTCTTTTATCACCTTAACGTCCGTTCTCGGTATAGCCTTGGGCGTCACGGCGTTGATTGCGGTGTTGTCGGTGATGAACGGTTTTGAAGCCGAATTGCGCGAGCGGATTCTCGGCATGACTTCACATGCGACGGTCACTGGAAAATACGGCCAGTTGGATAATTGGCAGGAACTGGAACAGAAGTTAAAAAACTATCCGCATGTGGAAGGCACCGCGCCTTTTATTAACGGGCAGGTGATGATCAACGCCGACCGGCGCGTCAGCGGCACGATGCTGACCGGAATTTTGCCGGACTACGAAGCCAAGGTGTCGGAAGTCGCCGATAAGATGAAGGAGGGCAAGCTGTCCGATCTGGTTTCGGGCGAATACGGCATTGTCTTAGGGGTGGAACTGGCTAATTATCTGGGTGTTTTTACCGGCGATAAGATTACCGTCATCAGTCCGCAGATCAATTCCACGCCGGCCGGTATTGTGCCGAGGATGCGGCGATTTACCGTGGTGGGTATTTTTAAGGTCGGCATGTATGAATACGACCGAAATATGGCGTTAATCCATATCGATGATGCGGCGAAGTTGTTCCGTTTGGAAAGCGCGGTTTCGGGGCTTAGGATCAAGCTGGACGATTTGTTTAATGCGCCGAAAATAACCCATGCACTGGGAACCGCGTTGCATGACGATTATCAGGTCAGCGACTGGACTCTGGCGCACAGCAATTTCTTCCGGGCGATACAGACCGAAAAACGGGTCATGTTTATTATCCTACTGCTGATTGTGGCGGTGGCGGCGTTTAATATTGTTTCTACGCTGGTGATGGTGGTCACCGACAAGCGCGGCGACATTGCTATTTTAAAAACACAGGGACTAACGGCAGGTTCGGTGATGGGGATTTTTATGGTGTTGGGAACGATCATCGGCGTAGTCGGTACCGTACTCGGAACCGTCGGAGGGGTGTTGCTGGCGTTGAATGTTGAAACCATCGTTCCGGCGATTGAAAAATTATTTCAGGTTCAGTTTATGGCGGCCGATGTTTATTACATCAGCGAATTACCGTCTAAACTGGTCTGGTCGGATGTTTATACGATAGCGGGCATGGCCTTTTTCCTGTCATTAATAGCGACTATTTATCCTGCCTGGCAGGCTGCCAAAGTAAATCCAGCGGAAGTTCTCAGATATGAATAATAATACTAGCATCTTGCAATGCCAGCAGTTGACCATGCGCTATGACCAGGGTGGGCTGGATGTTGAGGTTTTAAAAGGGGTGGATTTAAGCATTGGTGTCGGCGAGCGCGTCGCTATTATGGGCGCATCGGGCTCGGGCAAAAGTACCTTACTGCATCTGCTGGGCGGACTTGAAAAACCCAGCGGCGGCAAGGTGATTTTGGATGGCGTTAACCTTAATGAAGTCGGCGCTGGCCAACTGGCTAAATTAAGAAATAAATCCTTGGGCTTTATCTATCAGTCGCATCATCTGTTGGGCGAATTTACCGTACTGGAAAATACAGCGATGCCGTTGCTGATTGCCGGACTGTCGGTAAAGGTGGCGAGTGCACGGGCAACCGAGTTATTGAAGCGGGTAGGGCTGGGACACCGGATTGAGCATAAGCCCGGAGAATTGTCCGGTGGAGAAAGACAACGCGCCGCAGTCGCCAGGGCGTTGATCAATAAGCCCAGTGTGGTTTTGGCGGACGAGCCCACCGGAAACCTGGACAGTAAAACCGCTGACCAGGTTTACCAGTTAATGCTGGAATTAAATCAGGAGTTGAATATCAGCTTTCTGGTGGTGACCCATAACCATGAACTGGCCGCACAAATGGGCAAGGTTCTGTACATGGAAGATGGGTTGATTGTAGGCTAAGGTGATTTCCTGCAAAAAACATACCCAACTGACTGGTCTTTTTGCCCATTTTTGCGCCTTGTAGCTGAACAAAAATACTGCGTAAAGACACAAGGCCAAGGTACAAGGGTTAAGCTTTTTAGCCCTTAGCCCTTAGCCCTTAGCCCTTAGTCTTTGTTCCTTTCTTTCCGCCCATTTTTTGGTTATATGATATTGCCAATAATATTGAATACCGAAATAACCAGCGGCGGACGAGATTAGTCCCATAATTAAACAGCCGATCAGAAAAGGCTGCCAAACGTCGCCCAGACTGGATAGTATATTACTTACTGAAAACTCGGATTCATCGGCGCTGGTCGGCTGATTCATAAACCAGAGTCCAACCTCATAAGCAAAATAAAACAGCGGCGGCATGGTGATCGGGTTGGTTATCCAGACCAGTGCTACGGAAATAGGCAGGTTAGCCCTGTAACGAATTGCCCCAAAAGCCGCAATGGCCATTTGCCCAGGCGTCGGAATCCAGGCGCAAAAAAGACCCACTGCAAGAGCCATAGACACAGAACGGCGGTTTAAATGCCAAAGGTTAGGCTCGTGCAGTTTATCGCCAAGAAATTGAAGGCTCTTGTGTTGTTTGATCACTTCAGGATCAGGGATGAACTTGTTGATCAGTTTTTGTATCAGTTCTTTTGGCATCGTTATTTATTGTAAGTTACACCGGATTTAGGTTTATCAGGTTTTTGTTAGTCTAAAAAACACCAAGGTGCTCAATGGTCGTTTCCGCACTGTTATTTTTAGCCGGACTGATGCTGGTGCAACAGTTGTCGGTATTGCCGGATATTAAATGGCTGATAGCGGCTGTCCTGATGGCTGGCATTATTGCATGGTTGCGTTATTGGCGGTGCCTATTTTTTGCGGTCGGCGTGGTGTGGGCGATAGTGTTTGCTATGCACCGATTGTCCGCCCGGCTGCCGGAACAACTGGAAGGTGTAGAGGTTCAGGTGGCGGGCGTCATCGCCGACTTACCGGAACAGGATGAAAAGCGCGTCCGCTTCGATTTTATCGCCAGGGATGGTGTGTATGCCGCAGGCCAGTCGGGAACTGGCGCGGCGATCCTAGAAAAATCAATTGAGCAGTCTAAAACCCCGCAGTCCTTTCGCCAGGGCTCTTCGAAGCATAGCCGAAGGGCTCAGGGCGAACGAGATTTTGGAGCGCCCGCCAAACTGAGATTAAGCTGGTATTACCCGGATCAACCCATCAAAGCAGGTCAGCATTGGCTTTTTACTGTTAAATTAAAGCGCGTCCACGGCACGATGAACCCCGGCGGTTTCGATTATGAGCGTTGGCTGTTGACCGAAGGCATCGCTGCGACCGGCTATGTGCGGCCTGCTCCAAAACCTGTTTTGCTGGGTGGGGATTCGGCTTGGAACAGCATTTCCGTTTGGCGGCAGCGCATCGCCGATCGGCTTTCAAGCGCATTGGCCGACAGCCCAAGTCTTGGACTGATAAAGGCATTGACGATCGGCGACGGCAGCGGCATCAGTCAACAGCAATGGGAGGTTTTTCGCAAGACCGGCACGACCCATCTAGTGGTAATTTCCGGCTCGCATATCGGCCTCATTGCCGGACTGGTCTATTTTGTGGTGCTCAAGTTGTGGGCGTGGACGGGTTGGCTGGTCTGGTCGCCGCAAAGGATTGCGGCAGTTGTAGCGTTGCTGATTGCGATTCTCTATTCGGGACTGGCGGGGTTCTCCGTGCCGACCCAGCGCTCGGTAGTCATGTTGTTCATCGCCATGTCCGCCATTATTCTGCAACGCAATAGCCGCCCCTTTAATACCTTGTCCGTCGCTTTGTTTGCAGTGTTGCTGTTCGACCCGTTGGCGGTATTGGCGGCGGGATTTTGGTTGTCGTTCCTTGCTGTGAGTCTGATTGTTTATGCTGTTTCCGGGCGCTTAGGCAAGCTTGGCTATTTTTGGGGTGCAATCAAAATGCACTGGGTTACGTCGGTGGGCTTGTCGCCATTGCTATTGCTGTTTTTCCAACAGGTTTCATTGATTGCGCCACTGGCTAATCTGGTCGCCGTGCCGGTTATCAGTCTGCTGGCTGTGCCGTTGTCGCTGCTGGCGGTCGTTGCGATGTTTATTTCATCAACGTTGGCCGATCCGGTATTTTATTTGGCAGATCATGTATTACAAGGATTGTGGTGGCTGTTGGCCTACTTGGCGGCAATTCCGCTGGCCTCGATAAACCATGCGCCGCCCTCGTATTGGGCGTTGCTGTTTGCGGTGCCGGGTGTGTTGCTGTTGCTTGCCCCGGTCGGCATTCCGGCGCGATGGCTGAGTCTGGTGATGTTTTTGCCGCTGGTGTTTACCGAGGTAAAACGGCCCGAAACCGGCGACATCGACATGACCTTGCTGGATGTCGGACAAGGCTTGTCAGTCGTCGTGCAAACCAGTCGTCATTTGTTGATTTACGATACCGGCGCGAAATTTTCCGCCGAAAGCGATAGGGGGCAAAGCGTATTATTGCCTTTTTTGCGCTCGCAAGGTGTCGCCAAAATTGACAGCTTAATCATCAGTCATGGCGATAACGATCATATCGGCGGAGCGGCATCATTAATGCGCGGCATCCCCGTCGAAAAAGTATTGACCAGCGTCCCGCAGCAGTTAAGCGAGTATGCGCCAATCGCCTGTACAGCGGGGCAATCGTGGCTATGGGATGAGGTCAGGTTCACCATGCTGGGACCCGCCGCGCCTGATCCTGACAGGGCTCTCCTGAGTGTAGCCGAAGGGCTTGCGGCATACACACCATCCCTGGTGATCGCCGCGCCTGTTCCCGACAGTCTTGCGGCATACACACCATCCATGGCGATAAAGCAGGCGTTTGTTTCGGATAACGACAATTCCTGCGTACTGAAAATCCAGTCGGCACACGGCACGGTATTGTTGGTCGGCGACATAGAAGCCGTCGCAGAATCCTGGTTGGTTGAAACTTACGGTGATGACTTAAAAGCCGATGTGTTGGTCGCGCCGCATCACGGCAGCAAGACCTCGTCAACAGCCGTTTTTTTGCAGGCTGTAAAGCCGGACTACGTGTTGATTCCGGCGGGTTATCGGAATCAATTCGGCCATCCGCATAAAGATGTTTTGGCGCGCTATCGGCATACCAATGCTAAATGGTTGAATAGTGCCGACAGCGGGGCGATCAGCGTTAATGTTGAAAATAACGGATTTGTTGTGCAGGGGATGCGTGAGACGAAAAGTAAATATTGGAATGCAAAATAATTACCAACGTCTTTACTCCGTTTTTAAATAGGACTAAACTGATACCCCATTATTAAGGGCAAGGTATGTTACGGCTAAGTAAGTTAACTGATTATGCAGTGGTTATTTTAAGTTTTATGGTCAGGGACAAAGCGCAGATACGTGCGGCTATGGAAATAGCGACCATGCCCTGTATTGCTCTGCCTACCGTCAGCAAAATTCTTAAATTGCTGGTTAATGCAAGCGTGTTGGTTTCGACACGCGAGGCCAAGGGTGGCTACGTTTTAGGCAGAATACCGGGATAGATTAGCGTTGCAACGGGTATTTTTGCAGGAAATCACCTTGATTAACCAGACTATTCATAATGCATTGGAGTCGGTGACGTTGGCCGATTTAATCAGACCTGCTGTTGTGCCGGAAGAAGCGATGATTCCGGTTACCAGTTTATATCGATAGGCAAATTTTATGTCAGCAAGCGCACAAGAAATCAGCAATCTGATCAGTCAGGATTACAAACAGGGTTTTGTGACTGAACTGGAAACCGACACTTTCCCGCCGGGACTGGATGAGGCGGTCATTCACAGGTTATCGAAGGTTAAGAATGAGCCTGAGTTTATGCTCGAATACCGGCTTAAAGCGTTTCGGCATTGGCAGACCATGAAGACGCCTACATGGGCGTTCGTCAAGTTCGAGCCTATCGATTATCAAGCGATTAGTTATTATTCAGCACCCAAACGCAAAGAAGACGGGCCGCAAAGCCTGGATGAAATCGATCCGCAAATCTTGGAAGCCTATAAAAAACTGGGAATTCCTCTGGATGAGCAGGAGCGTTTGGCCGGTGTCGCGGTGGATGCGATTTTTGACAGCGTCTCGGTGGCGACGACGTTTAAAGGCAAGCTGAAAGAAGTGGGGGTTATTTTTTGCCCAATTTCAGAAGCCTTGCGTGAGCATCCAGAGCTGATCAAACAATATCTGGGAACGGTCGTGCCGCATACCGATAATTATTTTGCCGCTTTAAATGCGGCTGTTTTTACCGATGGCTCATTCGTCTATATTCCCAAAGGTGTACGTTGCCCGATGGAATTATCGACCTATTTCAGGATCAACGCCGCCAATACCGGGCAGTTTGAACGGACTTTGATTATTGCCGATGAAGGCAGTTATGTCAGTTATCTGGAAGGCTGCACCGCGCCGATGCGGGATGAAAACCAGCTGCATGCGGCGGTGGTTGAGTTAATCGCGATGAAAGATGCGACGATCAAATACTCTACCGTGCAAAACTGGTATCCGGGCGATAAAAATGGCTTGGGCGGCATCTATAACTTTGTGACCAAACGTGCCGATTGCCGTGGCGAAAACTCCAAAGTGTCGTGGACGCAGGTGGAGACCGGTTCGGCCATCACCTGGAAATATCCAAGCTGCATCCTGACCGGCGACAATTCCACCGGCGAATTTTATTCGGTGGCGCTGACCAATAATTATCAGCAGGCCGATACCGGTACCAAGATGATCCATATCGGCAAGAACACCAGCAGCACGATAATTTCCAAAGGCATTTCAGCAGGTAAGGCGCAAAATACCTATCGCGGCTTGGTTAAGATATTAAAAAGCGCGGAAAACGCCCGCAACTATACCCAGTGCGATTCGCTATTAATCGGCGATACGTGCGGCGCGCACACTTTTCCCTATATTGAAGTCAAGCATTCATCGGCTCAGGTCGAACATGAAGCGACCACCTCCAAGATCAGCGAAGACCAGTTGTTCTTTTGCCAGCAGCGCGGACTATCGGCAGAAGACGCCGTATCGATGATCGTCAACGGTTTTTGTAAAGAAGTATTCAGGGAATTGCCGATGGAGTTTGCGGTAGAGGCTCAGGCGTTATTGGGATTGAGTTTGGAAGGGTCTGTGGGTTAACGTTTGGGCTCTTCCCGACTTCGTGGGGTGCTTGCTATATATGGTGTTGTGGAAAATACACGTTGACATGGATAATTCTCATAAAATCAATAGCTAATCACGCATTCAGCGCAAATGATTGAATACTACATATAGTGGTTACCCCACGAAGTCGGGAAGAGCCAATATTTACCGCTTTGATGTGTTGGGCTTCGTGTCTCAGTCCAACGAGCTACCTAGGAGCCTGTCCGAGAATAGAGAACCTACTGCGGGAAAGCCCTTTTGGCCAGATTTCCCGATCATTTTCGTTAAATAGAACAACTATTCGCCTCAAATGATCAAAAAATCTGACTCAAAATAGCTTCCCCTCGCTACGATTCCTATTCTCGGACAGGCTCCTAGTAGATACGATATTATATTTTTCGGCTTCCCATTTAAGCCGGGACAGCCTAAGGTTAAGCCTCGCATCCATCCCGCTTTAAGTGGATAGCCGCAATGGGTAAAAAATACTAGGCAATCGGAATGGTCAAAAGACGATGTATGAGTTTGTAATGAAGTAAAGTGCAATCACCGAATATAGCCACACGTTGAACACACAAAGGAAATGATAATGCTAGAAACCACTGCAACCAAGCTACGCAAGAACTTACCTAATGAAATCGAGCCTTGCTTTAATAGCCACGAAAAATTGCACGTAAAACAACGTGACGGTAAAGATTTCGTCATTATCAGTGCAGATGACTGGCGGGAGATTGAAGAGACGCTATTCCTTAATAAAATTCCCGGTATGGTTGCCAGTATTCATGATGCTGCCGATGAATCACGGGCAAAAGGTATTCGTTTGCAGGATTTGGATTGGTGACTTGGCAAGTTATTCTGAGTCGTCAAGCAAGCAAAGACGCGAAAAAGATTGCCCAAGCGGGTTTGAAACCGCAAGCCGGAAAATTATTGGAGCTTTTGGCGGAAAATCCTTATATCAAACCACCACCTTATGAAAAATTAGTGGGTAATCTGCAAGGCTTTTATTCCAGACGTATTTCGATTCAACATCGCTTGATTTATCGGATGGTTGAAACAGAAAAAGTGGTTCACGTTTTGCGGATGTGGACGCATTATGAATAGCTGTTCAAGAATAAAAACCCGTTAAGCAATATTTAAAAACAACTTGGAATTCTTATGCTCAGCATTAAAAACTTAACCGTCAGTGTCAACGATAAACAAATCCTTAAAGGCATTAACCTTGAAATTAAGCCGGGCGAAATCCACGCGATTATGGGACCGAACGGTTCCGGTAAAAGCACCTTGGCGCATGTGTTGTCAGGTAAGGGTGGTTACACCGTGACCGGTGGAACGGCGACGTATCAGGGTAAGGATTTGCTGGAAATGGCACCTGAGATCAGGGCGCGTGAAGGTGTGTTTTTGGCATTCCAATATCCGGTGGAAATTCCCGGCGTCAGCAATATCTATTTATTGAAAGCGGCACTGAATTCTATTCGTAAATATCATGGCCAGTCTGAAGTCGATGCGATGGATTTTTTAACGCTGGTTAAAGAAAAAGTGCGTCTGCTGGAGATGGATGAGAAATTTCTTTACCGTGCAGTTAACGAAGGCTTCTCCGGCGGCGAAAAGAAACGTAATGAAATTCTGCAAATGGCTATTTTGGAACCCAAGCTGTGCATTATGGATGAAACCGATTCCGGCCTGGACATAGATGCCTTAAAAATCGTCTCGGAAGGCGTTAATTCCTTACGCTCACCGGATCGTGCGTTTGTGATAGTGACGCATTACCAGCGCCTGCTGGGCTATATCAAACCGGATTTTGTCCACGTTTTGGCGCACGGACAGATCGTTAAATCCGGCGGTGCGGATCTGGCTCTTGAGCTGGAAGAAAAAGGTTACAGCTGGGTTGAAAGCGAACAGGCGGCAGCGTAATGATGACGGCAACAGACGCCGCGCCTGCTCCAGGCAGTCTTGCGGCATACACACCCTCCATGGCGATAAGCCGTTATGCGGCTGAATACCCAAGCATAGCGCCGACATTGCCGGGGCAATCATTGCCGTGGTTGCAGGCGTTAAGAACTGAGGCATTGGAGAAATTCGCGGAGCATGGCTTTCCTTCGCCGCGTGAAGAGGAATGGCGCTACACCAATGTGTCCGGCATTGAGAAGAAACTGTTTGCACCGTCGAACAATTTAACCGCCGGTGATGTCGATGCCGATTGGTTGAAAGCCCAGCAACTGGAAGATGCTTGGATCCTGGTTTTAGTGAATGGGCATTTTTCAGCAGCGCTTTCGATTTTAGACGGTCTGCCCGAAGCCGTTTCGGTGATGAGTATGACTGATGCGCTGGCAACACAGCCGGACAAGGTGGAACAATATCTAGGCATAGCAGCTCATTCGGAGCATAGTTTTATCGCTTTCAATACCGCATGGTTTACCGACGGCTTGTTTGTGCATGTGCCGGCCAAGCTGGTTTTAGACAGACCGATACAGCTGCTGCATATTGTGACTGGAGCCGATGTAATGGCTACGACCCGCAATATCATTATTGTCGACGAAATGGCCGAAGTTAAAGTGATAGAAACTTTTATCGCCAGGGATGGTGTAAGCCAGTCGGGAACTGGCGCGGCGATCGGCACTGATAACGCCTATTTAACAGCCGCAGTCACCGAAGTTTTTGTCGGACAAAATGCCGGTCTGACGCTGTATAAAATGCAAAGCGAGTCTGAAAAAGCCTATCATTTTGGCGGCGTTTATATTAAACAGGCTCGGGATGCGCGGTTTAAACATCATAATTTTGCCTTTGGCGGCTTGCTGGCGCGTAGCGATATTCATGTCGATCTCGATCATGCGTCAGACTGCGAACTGAATGGTTTGTATTTGGGCAGCAAGCGCCAACATATCGACAACCATACCCGCATCAATCACTTAAAGCCTTACGCCATCAGCCGAGAGCTGTATAAAGGCGTGCTTGACGACAGGGCCAGAGGCGTGTTTCAGGGTCGGGTGATTGTGGCCGTCGATGCACAGCGTACAGATTCGCAAATGAATAACCGCAATCTGCTGCTATCGGATGATGCCGAAGCGGATAGTAAGCCGCAGCTGGAAATTTATGCCGATGACGTCAAATGCGGGCATGGTGTGACGGTAGGTCAGCTGGATGAAAAATCCATTTTCTATCTGCAATCACGCTGCATTGATAAAGAAACCGCGCGTAACATGCTGACCTTTGCGTTCGCCAACGAGATGGTCGATAAGGTCAAGATTAAAGGCTTGCACGATATGATTTTAGAGCAAGTATTGGCGCGTTTCCCGCAGCAAGGCGTGGACAAGGAATGGCTATGACGACAGATTTTGACATCAATAAAATTCGCGCCGATTTTCCTATATTGGCAGAACTTATCCGCAACAAGCCGTTAGTTTATCTGGATAACGCGGCCACTTGCCAAAAGCCGCAGGCGGTTATCGACAGCATCGTGCATTTGTATAGCCATGATTACGCCAACGTACATCGCGGCGTACATACCTTGAGCGTACGATCTACCGATAAGTTTGAAGGCGCACGTACCAAGGTTAAAGACTTTATTAATGCCGCCAGCGAAAAAGAGATTATTTTCGTCAGAGGCGCTACCGAAGCTATCAATCTAATCGCGCAGACCTACGGCAAAGCCAATATTACGGCTGGCGACGAGATTTTGATTACCGCGATGGAACATCATTCCAATATCGTGCCTTGGCAAATGCTCTGCGAGCAAACCGGGGCCATCTTAAAAATTGCGCCGATTAACCTGCAAGGCGAATTAATTTACAGCGAGTTTGAACAGCTGATCGGCGATAAAACCAAGTTGATTTCAGTCGTGCATATGTCCAATGCGTTGGGCACGATCAATCCGGTTGAAAAGATCATCGCAGCGGCTCATGCCAGAAATATCCCCGTCATGCTGGATGGCGCACAGGCTATTCCGCACATGACCGTGGACGTGCAGGCCTTGGATTGCGATTTCTATGTTTTCTCGGGCCATAAACTTTATGCGCCTTCGGGCATAGGCGTACTTTACGGCAAACAGGCTTTACTGGAAGCCATGCCGCCCTATCAGGGCGGCGGTGATATGATCCGCAAAGTCACCTTTGAAGAAACCGAATATAATACACTGCCCTACAAGTTTGAAGCGGGCACACCCAGCATTGCCGATGTAGTTGGTTTAG
The DNA here is from genome assembly GCA_038922535.1 of Methylobacter sp. Lineage (GTDB taxonomy): Bacteria > Pseudomonadota > Gammaproteobacteria > Methylococcales > Methylomonadaceae > Methylobacter_A. The sequence continues at coordinate 28,146 of JBCKWO010000019.1, forward strand.
GCGCGGCTATCGATTATCTAAACGACATCGGCATGGATAACATTGCCGCTCACGAAGCCGAGTTGCTAGATTACGCCACTGCAAAAGCCAAACAAATTAAAGGACTACGGATTATCGGCGAGGCCGAGCATAAAGGCGCGATCCTGTCTTTTGTGCTGGATAAAATACATCCGCATGATATTGGCACCATGCTGGACAGCTTAGGCATAGCGATCAGGGCGGGGCATCATTGTGCGATGCCGGTTATGGACTTTTTTGAAGTTCCCGCGACGGCGAGAGCATCCTTTGCAATGTATAACACCAAAGATGAAATTGATGTGTTAATGAAAGGCATAGAGTCCTTGATCGAGGTATTTGGCTAATGTATTACACCATCAAAGCCCATATCCACGCAGGCGAAGAATCCGGTTTTGTTGCCGAATGTGTTGAATTACCTATTGTCACTCAAGGACAAACGCTTGACGAAGTGACGCAAAATTTGCGTGAAGCGATCAGTCTGCATTTGGAGGGTGAAGATATGGCCGCATTAGGATTTTCGCCTAATCCACCCATCGTGGTGAATTACGAAATGGCAGCCGTGTGCCAAAATTAAAACGCCTAACAGCCAAGCAAGTATTGGCTATTTTGATGCAGTTTGATTTTGTTATCGCTTCTCAGCGTGGTAGTCATATTAAATTAGTGCGCATGGTTTATAACCAAAAACAAGTTTTGACTATCCCAAACCATGCAGAGCTGGATACTGGAACATGCAAAGCCATTATGCGCCAAGCAAGCCGCTACATCAGTTCAGAAGAACTTTATCCTCATTTTTATAGCGAATAATTATGCAAGAGAATAAATATGTTTGATGATTTAAGAGACCTCTACCAAGAGGTTATTTTCGACCACAACCGCAACCCGCGCAATTTCCGGGTCATGGACAATGCCAACCGCAAAGTGGAAGGCTTTAATCCGCTGTGCGGCGACCGTCTGACTTTATATTTGAAAATGGATGGTGATACGATTACCGATGCCAGTTTTCAGGGTTCGGGTTGCGCAATTTCCACTGCGTCCGTTTCGTTGATGACCGAGATAGTCAAAGGCAAAACCGAACAGGAAGCCGAAGATTTATTTAAAAAATTCCATGAAATGACCACCGGCAAAGATGAGCAGATCAATCTTGAGGCGGTCGGCAAACTAGCGGTATTGGCCGGTGTGCGCGAATATCCGGCGCGGGTCAAATGTGCGACATTGGCTTGGCATACGCTGGATGCGGCGTTGAAAAACGAACAAAAATCTATTTCTACAGAGTAATACTTCAACACGAAGACACGAGAGCTCGAAGTTTTTTCTCGACGTTCTTCGTGGATAATTAAGCCATGACCACGAAATCTTCATCGCAAAAATACGCCGGAAAATTGGCTGTTCTTTACCAAGATCAGGGTGATAGCCTGCCGTTTCAGCAACTTGCCGAAAGGTTGGATGTTCCTTTGTACCACTCGATCAATAGCGACAGCCAGGAAGGCTTCTTTTTAAGCTGGCGTGACGGCTGTTTAAAACTGCTCGACAAAGAGTTGCTTAAAAAAGGCGGTTTGACAGTCGATATAGAACCGCGGAACGGCGAGCAGCGATCATGGCCCGCGCCTAAAGACGGCGCATTGGCTCAGGCGCTGGGACGCAAAACTAAAGCTGTGGTCGATGCGACTACCGGCTGGGGGCAGGACAGCCTGCACATCTTCCGTATGGGTTACGAATTGCTGTGCATCGAACGCTCCCCGGTTATGTTTGAATTACTGACAGACGGCTTTAACCGTTTGGCGCAACTGGACTGGATGCTTCGGCTTAATCTTGAGCCTCCCCGTTTATTACACGGCAATGCTATCGACCTATTAGCCGATTTGGAAAGCCAGCCTGATTGTATTTACCTTGATCCCATGTTTCCGCCCAAACGCAAAAAATCTGCACTAGCCAAAAAATCAATGATGGTTTTGCGCGATCTGCTGGGTGACGATCAGGATAAGGAACAGCTTTTTGAGGCCGCTTTAAACGCAGCTGGAAAGCGCGTCGTGGTCAAAAGCCCCGATTACGCGGAACCTTTGGGCGGCAAACCTAGCCAAAGTTTTCAGGGCAAGTTGCTGCGGTATGATGTTTATTTGAAAGGTTAAAGGTTAACTTTAGACCTTCCGGGTTTTTAAAACCTGGAAGGTCTGAGTATGCTTTTAGGACTTGGATTTTTACGTAGCACCCATAGGGCATAAAGGGCGACCTGCCGGTCGCCCGTTTTTAAAATACAACGATAGCGGATTAAAAAATGTCAGACTGGATAGATGCAATAGATGAAAATGCCTTAGCGAATGGCGAGCACATCGTCATTGATGTCGATGACACCGATGTGGTCATCTTTAAACTGGACGGCCAATTTTATGCGCTAGAAGATGTCTGCACCCACGACGGCGCAGAAATCGGCAGCGGCAGACTGGAAGGTAACGAGATCATCTGCCCCCGTCACGGTGCGCGTTTTTGTGTAAAAACCGGGGAAGTGAAATCGCCCCCCGCGTATGAAAATATCGACTGCTTTCCGGTCAGAATCGAAAGCGGCAGAGTCCAGGTTAGGGATAATCGCTGGGATTAAGTGAGCGATGGTTGAGCATCAAGAAAGGACTGTACTAGGAGTCTAGTAGGTCGGGCAACATCTAAGCGTTGCCCGACATTGGGGCGTAGTGATGCAGTAAAACTGTTCTTCAATACTTAAGCTTCACAAGTGAAGTAATGGCTTTGTTTCGGCAGAATTATCAAGGTACCCTGCCTCACTCCATAATACAAAGTTTGACACAAAGCCAGCACCAGCGGCTATGTGTTTACCTAACTGCTGAAATTCATCGGCAAGTAAAACAAACCATCCAAAAGAAAAACAAGCAGCCAATACAACAATTAGCGCTGGAAAGATGCGCTTAATACGACGAGCATAGAGTTCAGAAAAACTGAAAGTTCCTCTATCTAAATTCTCAAAAATAATCGTAGATATGAGATAGCCTGAAATTACAAAAAAACATCTACACCAATAAAGCCACCGATAAACAGTATCGCACCTCGGTTGATAAAGTGTTTGCCGCAGGCGACGCACGACGCGGGCAATCGCTGGTGGTCTGGGCAATACGAGAAGGCCGGCAAGCCGCTAGGGCAGTGGATGAATTCCTGATGGGAACATCGGAACTGCCGCGGTAA
>JBCKWO010000020.1:0-26780 GCA_038922535.1 Methylobacter sp.
ACCAGGCTTCCAGTAATTTAACTTTGCCTTCCCGAAAACAGGGGATGCCACTAAATCCGCCGGTATAGCGGCCATCGATAAATTCCGGCGTGGTCGCCAATAAATTTTCAATGCCGTACAGCTGGGCTATCGGCTCGGTGACAAAGCGGTTGGTTGCAGTAATGACCAGCAAAATATCGCCACGGCTTCTATGTTTGTCGATCAGCTGTTGCGCAGGTTCTAACAGCAGCGGCTTGATGGCTTGTTCTATAAATTGCGCCCGCCACTGATAGAGTTGCTCCGGGTTGTTATCCGCTAAAGGTTGCAGCGAAAAACGAAGGAACTCGACAATATCCAGAGTACCTTGTTTGTAGTCATCGTAGAATTTGGCGTTGGCGCTTTCATAAAGTTTCTTATCGACGATGCCCTGGTCGACAAGAAACTGACCCCATAAGTAGTCGCTGTCATCGGCAATCAGCGTATTATCTAAATCAAAAATTGCTAAGCTCACGGTTGACCTGTCTCGAGTAATTAAAAAGCCTATGGCGTATGGGCTTTATTTATGGAACAATGCGGTCATTAATTTAACTTACTGACCTTTTCTTTAAATAATTTTACCATTAGCAAGATTAAAGAACTAGGAAAGGTAAAGACACAGGTTTTAACATGATTGACTCTAAAGGATACCGGCCGAATGTCGGGATCATCCTTTGCAATGACGAGGGTCGCGTGTTTTGGGCAAAACGAATGGGTGTAAACTCATGGCAATTTCCGCAAGGCGGGATTAATCCAAATGAAGACCCAGAAGCCGCGATGTATCGGGAGTTATGCGAAGAAACAGGACTGCAACCGCACCATGTCCAGGTGCTTGGGCGTACCCGCTATTGGCTACGCTATCAGCTGCCTGAGCGTTATATCCGCAAAAATTCCCTGCCCTTATGCATAGGCCAAAAACAAATCTGGTATATGTTGCGCTTGGTAACCCATGAATCCAATGTGCGTTTCGACCAATGCCCCAAACCGGAATTCGATGGCTGGCGCTGGGTCGATTACTGGGAACCGCTTAAAGATGTGGTGTATTTTAAGCGCAAGGTTTATCTCAAAGCGATGAATGAGTTAGGTGCTATTTTGACCGCCGACACCGTCCCGGTTAATGCAGCCGGGTACTTGGCTAAGGAAAGTGAAGCTGCAAAGGGCAGAAGGCGCAAGAGATAAAATCTCTGTCCTGCTTTTAATAGCCATGCATATCTGTTTGCAATCCGACCAACGGTTCCGGCAAACGGACAACCTCGGATTCAATCAGGCCATCTGCATACAGCTCTATTAATCGATAACCCGGAGCCGTGTCGCTCACACTGAATTCAAGAGTTTCTGGTGTAAATTGAAAGCAGGTTGAAGGCGCGCCCAATACCCTAAGAGCTGTTGTCTTTACATCCATAATTTGATGGATATGACCGGTGGTTATGGCTTTTACTTGCGGATATTTGCCGACTATCGCCAACAATTCCCGCCGGTTTTCTATGATCATGGTATCCATCCAGGGGCTTTTAGTTTCAAGACAATGATGATGGACTGCGATAAGCGCGTAATGACCCGGATTTTCAGTTAAACAGCTTTCAAGAAACGCCAACTCCCCTTTTGGCAGTCGACCGCCGGGGTTTCCAGGTATTTGGCTATTCAGACTAATCAGCTGCCAGTTATCTAGCAAAACCTGTTTACGGCAGTTAATGCTGTCGGTATTTAAAATCTGCTGCATCAGCTCATAATCATCATGATTGCCGGGCAGGCAGATGCAGGGCGTTTTATACGCCTCAATACGGGTTAAAATACGCCGGTAACTTGCAGGACAAGGCTCCTGCGCCAAGTCGCCGGTGAGCAGAATTAAATCAAAATACTGCTTTGCAGCAAAGGCCTGTTCAAGGCAGGCATGGAAATAATGCTCGGTATTAATACCCAGCATTTTATCTTCCGGTGTCGGCAGGATATGCAGGTCTGATAGTTGCAGGATTGATATGCAGGCGGTTTTTTGAGTCATAGAAAGATCTTATCCAATGTCTTTACAAAGGACTTTTGAGTTCCGTTGCGGGTTATACAACGCCTTGAGCTGATCGGGAAGATCAGTAATTTCTGACGCTAAAAACCCCCGCTCGATAAACCAGTGCATGGTTTGCGTAGATAACACGAATAATTTTTTAAGCTTGAGCTCCCCGGCTTTGCGGTAGACGTATTCGAGCATACGATTACCCCTGGCCGACCCCTGATAATCGGGATGCACGGCAAGACAAGCAATCGCGCCGAACCGGCCTTGCACATCCGGATGTAACGCGGTGCAGCCGATAATCAGACCGTCGCGTTCGATCACAATATAATCGGCGATTTCCATTTCAATTTTTTCCCTGGAGCGTTTGGCTAACTTGCCTTGTTGCTCCAGCGGCTTGATCAACTCAAGTATGCCGCCGATGTCGTCCAACGTGGCCGGGCGCAATTCTTCAAAAGCCGTTGAGCTGATCAGCGTACCGATGCCGTCACGGCTGAACAATTCCAACAACAGCGCACCATCTATGGTTCTATCGATCAAATGTACGCGGTCGATGCCGGATTGGCAGCTTTGCATCGCGGCTTTGAGCGGCAAGCTGATGCGGGTGGACAGGTCTGGGTGTTGCAGCAGGAAAGCATTGGCCTCCACGGTGGTCATTTGCTGGATTTGTTCGCCGTTATCGGGATTGCAGCAGCTTTGTTCGGTCAATAAAACCAGTTTTTCCGCTTTTAGCGCAATCGAAACCGCCGTGGCGACTTGTTCGGCCGACAGGTTAAAAACCTCCCCGCTCGGCGAATAGCCGATAGGCGAAATCAACACCACATTGTTCTGGTCGAGTTGCTGATGAATGGCCACACTGTCGATGCGGCGAACTTCGCCGGTGTGGCAATAATCGATGCCGTCAATCACGCCGATGGGTTTGGCGACCACAAAATTGCCTGAGGCCACTTTGATTTTCGCCCCCGCCATCGGCGAGTTAGCCAACCCCATCGATAACAGAGCTTCGATTTCCACGCGCACCAATCCGGCGGCTTCTTTAACGCATTGCAGTGCTACATCATCGGTAATGCGCAAGTTGTTATGGAAACGGGCAGGGACATCCAGCTTGACGAGTCGTTGATCGATCTGCGGGCGTATGCCGTGAACCAAAACCAGACGTATACCCAAGCTGCTGAGCAAAGCGAAGTCGTGGACATGATGGTCGAAATCATCAGCCAGCACCGCCTCGCCGCCAAATGAGATGACGAAGGTTTTATTGCGGTGGGCGTGGATGTAGGGGGATGAGTCCCTAAACCAGCTGACGAATGATTGTTGTGGTTCCATGATTGTTTGGCTAGTAAGTATCCGGAGTAAAATACAGCTCGATCGAAGCTACATTTCTCCTACATTACCATAGGTTTCTTCGTAAATATCTTTCAAAAGCTTACCTTGGTATGTCCAGTGTGGACTTGGTTGGACGCTGTGCTCAATACCTAGCACTTGGCGCGTAGCTGCTGTTAATGACACGTCCTCGTTGTTAAATCTAATCTTTTTAGTGGCGATCACTGTAACAACAAAAGGCCCATGAACAGAATGCAACTCTGCGCCAATGGGTATGCCCATCTCTAAGAAATTCATATTCGGCCGCTTAGACTTCAATTGCTCTGCGGCGATAACTGATTCTTGATCTATGGTTGTGGGCTGCTGCTCTATTTCTGCCGTAGCGTCTTCAGTATGCAGCAATTTTAATATGGCTACAGCCTGTTCTGGTTCAATTTTGAAAAAAATTGCGTTTAGGGTTAATTCTCTGAGGAGAAAATGCTATATGTAATGCTTTTTCAATTTCCTCGGCATTTTGAACCTTGCAGGCATAATTAAGTTCAAATGGGACTGGAACACCTGTTGTATAGAGTTGTCCAATTCTAGAATTGGCGTCATCTTGTGTTGTATAGCCAATCTTAACCAATCCAGGCATAGCTGAATTTGTAAGAACATAAACAATATTAAGTGGCGACATAGATTTTTGTGGTTCCACTAGTTAATGCCATAGGATGTACCGAGGTACGAAGCGCATCCATCGAGTTACAAACTTAAAGTAATTTGACCAACGTAGCGACAACGGCAATCGATGCCGCCATCAGGCCACCCAGCTTGATGATGATTCTGTATTCCAGCTCGCGCATATCGCGGCGTAAGTTATTTTCAAGTTCGACCAAGTCGTTTTTGGTTGCCAATTTATCTTCAATCAGACGCGCTTGTTCGCTGGCAAATACTTCGGCCTGTTCTTCGGTAAAGCCTACCGCTTTGAGCTTTTTCACAAAGCTGTGTGTATCGAAAGTAATGGTGGTCATAGCTCACTCCTGATGCTAGCTCCCAAGCTCCAGCTTGGGAATTCGATGTTGGAAGCTCTAGCTTCCTGTCTCGCGAAGCTACGGCTGCATGGATGCAGGAGGTAGAGCAACGCAGGAGCGGTTGCCGAGAGCTTCGCCATCTGGGTTCCCAAGCTGGAGATTGGGAACCCACGTTAAACAGATACGCAAGCGTACCATCCTACAATCAATCCAAATTATCGGTCACCGCACCTAACGAAGCCGAATTCACTAGCTTGGCATATTTCGCCAATACACCACGGGTATAACGCGGCGCAGGTTGTTTCCAGTTGCCGAGACGACGGGCTATTTCATGTTCGTTGACATGAAGTTTCAGTTCGTTAGTTTCGGCATCTATAGTGATGGTGTCGCCATTCTCGACTATCGCCAGTGCGCCGCCGACGAATGCTTCAGGCGTGATGTGGCCGACTACAAAACCATGGGTGCCGCCGGAAAACCGGCCGTCGGTGATCAACGCCACTTCCTTGCCCAAACCTATGCCCATAACCGCCGAAGTCGGAGACAGCATTTCCCGCATGCCGGGACCGCCTTTGGGGCCTTCGTAGCGAATGACGATGACGTCGCCTTTGACGATGTCGCCGTTCAAAATGCTTTGCAGCGCTTGCTCTTCGGCATCGAACACTTTGGCTGTGCCGGAAAACATAAGTCCTTCTTTGCCGGTGATTTTGGCAACCGCGCCGCCGGAAGCCAGATTGCCGTATAACACGACCAAATGGCTGTCTTTTTTGATCGGGTTATCCAGCGAGTGGATTATATCCTGACCTTCAGGATACGGTAAGACATCGACCAGGTTTTCCGCCAGCGTAAGGCCGGTGACAGTTAAGCAGTCTCCGTGCAGCAAGCCTTTGTCCAACAGGATTTTCATCAATGGCTGAATGCCGCCAATTTCTATCAATTCATTCATCAGGTAGTGGCCGCTAGGTCTTAAATCGGCCAGCATCGGGACATGTTTGCCGATACGGGTAAAGTCATCCAGGGTAATATCAACGCCCGTTGCGTTCGCCATCGCCAGAATGTGCAATACCGCATTGGTTGAGCCGCCGAGAGCTATGATCATAGTTATGGCATTCTCGAATGCGGCTTTGGTCATGATGTCGCGGGGCTTGATGTCTTTTTTCAGCAGCTCCAATACCGCAGCGCCGGCGCGTTCGCAATCCAGGCGTTTGTCATCTGAAATGGCGACTTGGGCGGAGCTGCCCGGTAAACTCATGCCCATGGCTTCAATCGCCGACGCCATGGTATTGGCGGTGTACATGCCGCCGCAAGAACCCGCGCCGGGAATCGCTTTGGCTTCAATTTCAGCCAGTTCGGCATCATCGATTTGGTTGTTGGCTCTGGCGCCGACTGCTTCAAAGACGGAAACAACATCCAGTTTTTTGCCTTTATGACAGCCCGGCATAATGGTGCCGCCGTACACGAAAATAGCCGGACGATTCAAGCGTGATATGGCAATCATGCAGCCCGGCATATTTTTATCGCAGCCGCCAATCGCAACAATACCGTCAAAACCCTGGCAGCCGACTACGGTTTCAATGGAGTCGGCAATCACTTCGCGGGACACCAGCGAGTATTTCATACCCTCTGTGCCCATAGAAATACCGTCGGAAATGGTGATGGTATTAAAGATTACCGCTTTACCGTCGGCATTGTTAACGCCAACCGCTGCCGCATCGGCCAGTTTGTTGATGTGCATGTTGCAAGGCGTGACCATGCTCCAGGTGGAAGCGATGCCTATTTGCGGCTTTTTGAAGTCTTCGTTACTGAAACCGACGGCGTGCAACATCGCGCGACTCGGTGCGCGCTCCATGCCGTCAACGACCAGGGAAGAAAAGGTGCGGGTATTTTTGTCACTCATAATTAAAATAAAGGCTAAGGGCTAAGGGCTAAGGGCAAAAGGTGAAGGAACCGGGCTTTTTTTGCCTTTAGTCTTGCGCCTTTTGCCTTAATAATCAATACGAATCCCAGCTGCTTCTGCTGCGACGCCAGCTGAGTTTAGGCAAAATAAATCCTAAAATAACGCCGACAAGAGCCAGCAAGCCGCCGTATAAAAACCAGTCTTGATTGGCTGTGTCTTGCAATGCCCGGTTTTCAAGCTTGAATTGCTGCAACTCCCGCTCAGCGTTAACCACGCGCTCTTGAAATTCATCGCGCTGGCTTTTTAACTCCACAGTGCTCGCAGCGGTTTTTTTCAGTTCGTTGAGCTCTCTATCTAACTGATCCCTTTCTTTAGCCAAGGACTGTTCAAGAGACGTTCCCGGCGTGATCGATTCTTTTATTGTAGACAGCTCGGCCTTGAGTGCAGCATTTTCAGACTGCAACGCAGTCAAATTCTTGCTGGCAGCCCCCAGTTGAGAGCGGCTCGGCGGCTCCTTCATGGTGTTACGAATGGGCATATAGCCTTCCGTGCCGTCATTCAGCCGGACATGAACAAAACCGGTGCTTTTGTTTTCATCTATTATCGTAAGCGGGGTGCCGGTCGGGAGCAGTTTTACAACTTTACTGTTGTTATCTTCTTCGCTCCTGAGCGATAAATTTAGACTGTCAGTAACATAGACAACTTCAGCCTGAGCTGAACCCAAAGTTACCAGTAGGATAAAAAACGAGCTGAGTATTTTTTTCACTTGTATCTCTATAGTGGATAATTGTCTAAGTTAAGGTAATTCTAACGTGATTTGTTGCACAGGAGAAATTCCAGCAGCGCTTTTTGTGCATGCAGGCGGTTTTCAGCCTCGTCGAAAATAACGCTTTGCGCGCCGTCTATCACTTCGGCGCTGACTTCTTCTCCTCGATGAGCGGGGAGACAGTGCATAAACAACGCGTCGCTATTAGCGGCTCCCATAATCTCCGCATTGACCTGATAATTTTTAAAGGCTATTTCCCGCAGTTTTTGTTCTTCTTCCTGCCCCATACTGGCCCAGACATCGGTGACTATCAAGTCCGAATTTTGCGCAGCGGCCAGAGGCGTGTCGAAGAGGCGGATGCGCTCCCCGGCAGCTTCGACGATGTCTTGTAACGGCTGATAAGCTTTCGGGCAGGCGATGTTCAACACAAAATCCAGCACCGTTGCCGCATGAATATACGAGTGGCACATATTATTGCCGTCGCCGATCCAAGTCACAGTCTTGCCTTTGATGTCGCCGCGATGTTCAAAATAAGTCTGCATGTCCGCCAGCAATTGGCAGGGATGCTGCAAATCGGTCAAGCCGTTGATCACCGGAACGCTTGAATGCTGGGCGAATGTGGTCACCGTTTCGTGCTTATCGGTTCTAAGCATGATGCAATCGACCATGCTGGAGATAACTCTGGCGCTGTCTTGCAACGGTTCGCCGCGACCCAGCTGGGTATCCCGTGGCGATAAAAATATTGCAGTGCCGCCGAAGTGGCTCATGCCGGACTCGAATGAGATACGGGTACGCGTCGATGATTTTTCAAAAATCATTGCCAACACCTGGCCTTTTAACGGCTGGTAATCGGGATCGCGGTTAATTTTCAGCACGATAGCCCGGTTAATCAAGCTACGGAGTTCGTCGCCGGATAAGTCGAGCAGGCTGATGAAATGTCTAGGATTCATAGGGAGTATCCGTGTGCTTATGAATAAGAGCCGATAAGGTTTCTACGAGTTGAGTGATTTGCTGATCGTTCATAATTAACGGCGGCAGCAAGCGAATGGTTGTTTCACTGGTGACATTAATCAATAAGCCATCCTGCAACGCCGCCTGCACTAGCTCGGTGCATGGACGGTCGAGTTCAATGCCAATCATCATGCCTTTATGACGAATATCGACGACATGAGTATTACCACGTAACCGCTCAGCAAACCCCGAACAAATAGCATCGCCTTTTTGCACGGCAAGGTTGATCAGGTTTTCAGCGTCCAGCGTCGCCAATACCGCTAAAGCCGCGCTGCATGCCAACGGGTTGCCGCCGAAAGTGGAACCGTGATTGCCGGCGGTCAATACCTTGGCGGCTTTGCCACGGGCAAGACACGCACCGATCGGTACGCCGTTGCCCAAAGCCTTAGCCAAGGTGCATACATCGGGAAGTATAGCGTTGTGTTGAAAGGCGAGAAACTTTCCGGTACGGCCTACGCCGGTCTGGATTTCATCCAGCATCATCAACAGGTTATTCCGGTCACACAGACTGCGTATCCGGTTAAGATAATCGGCAGCGGGAATATTGACGCCGCCCTCCCCTTGTATCGGCTCAACCAACACGGCGACGATATTATCATGCTGCTCAATGGCCTGTTCGATGGCGGCGATGTCGTTGTAAGGTACGCGAATAAAGCCTTCAACCAACGGCGCAAAGCCCTGTTGTATTTTAGTGTTGCCGGTAGCGCTCAGTGTTGCCAGGGTGCGGCCATGAAAACTTTTTTCCATGACGATAATCGCCGGATTTGCTATGCCTTGCTCGTGTCCGTATTTACGCGCCAGCTTGATCGCCGCTTCATTGGCTTCTGCACCGGAATTGCAAAAAAATACGTTATCCATGCCGCTTTTTTCAGTCAGCTTGTCGGCCAACTGTTCCTGAATGGCAATGCCGTAAAGGTTAGAGGTATGCAGTAGCTTTTCGCTTTGTTTGCAGATGGCCTGATGCACCGCCGGGTGAGCATGCCCTAAGCTGCACACCGCTATGCCGGACAACGCATCCAGGTAGCGTTTGTTATTTTGATCGAACAACCACGCACCCTCACCCCGTTCGAAGGTAACGGGTAAGCGCCCATAGGTCGGCATAATATGGCTAGTCATTGTTTCTATTTATACAAATTAAAGGATACCCGCTGCACTTTGCGGCTCGTTAAAAAAATGCTCGATTATAAGTTTCAATTTAGTCTCAGGCAAGCACTGATTGCCCGGGGTGTTTTTAAAAATTAAATCCCTGTTTTATATCGATAGTTTAGCCTCAACCGCCCAACCAGTCCTGTGGTTTTAAGTATTGCTCATAGAGTACGGCTTCGGCGCTGCCGGACTCGGGTTGCCAATTGTATTTCCACTGGGCTAACGGCGGCATGGACATTAAAATCGATTCGGTACGCCCACCGGATTGCAGGCCGAACAAGGTACCCCGATCGTAAACCAGATTAAATTCGACATAACGCCCCCGACGGTAAAGCTGAAAATCGCGTTCCCTGTCACCATAAGGCGTGTCCTTGCGTTTTTGCATGATGGGCAGATAAGCATCAATATAATGGTTGCCCACGCTTTGCATAAAAGCAAAAGACCGCTCAAAACCCCATTCGTTTAAGTCGTCAAAAAACAATCCGCCTACGCCACGGGTTTCATCTCTGTGCTTAAGATAAAAATACTCATCGCACCCTTTTTTGTAAGTCGGATATATATTGTCGCCGAATGACTGACAAGCGGCGCGGGCGGTTCGATGCCAGTGCATGACATCTTCTTTAAAGGGATAAAACGGCGTCAAATCGAAGCCTCCTCCAAACCACCAGATCATCGGCTCACCCGGCTTTTCCGCGATTAGAAACCGCACATTGGCGTGTGACGTCGGCACGTAAGGATTGTTGGGATGGATGACCAGTGACATGCCCATCGCCTGAAATTGTCGGTCTGCAAGCTCTGGGCGTTTAGCCGTTGCCGAAGGTGGCAACTTAAAACCAGATACATGCGAAAAATTAACGCCGCCTTGCTCGATAACAAGGCCATTTGCCAATACGCGAGTTCTGCCGCCCCCGCCTTCGGCTCTGTCCCACAGATCTTCAACAAACCGAGCGTGGGGCTCTACAGATTCCAGTGCGGTGCAGATGGTATCTTGCAGGTTTAGCAAATATTTTTTTACTTGAGTGATGTTGTCAATATTCATATCTGGCTAAGTGTTGTGTTTTAAATGCTGGGGCTATTTTGTACGCATTTGAAGACTTTACCAACTGGAAAACGCAAACGGTAGCGTATACTTATTTTTTGAAATGCTTTTAAAAAGTTATCCTCTACTTGATGACATCATCAAAATAGTTAAAGCTTATCCCCTAAAACCAAAAGGTCGGCAAATGATAAACAGGCAAAACCAATCAACAGGATTTATTCTGACAACGCTTACAGCGCTATTTTTAGCCCATATACCCAGTGTTTTCGCCCAAACCGGCCTAAACAGAACCGTTCTGTTGGAAAAAAAGCTGGAGCTCCCCAGTCCGAGCATTGACGCCAAAATGATAAAGGTCACATTCCCATTTGGGTTTAAAACACCTTGGCATACCCATGAAGGGCCGGGGCCTCGTTATGTGGTCAAGGGTACGCTAAAGGTCGTTGAACATGGCAAAGCCAGCACTTATTCCGCCGGTGAGGTTTTTTGGGAAACGGGCGAGTTGATGTCGGTGGAGAACGTCGGCGACGATGCGGCAGAACTGATTATTTTCGAATTAGCACCGGTCAAGTAGATCATCCAACAATGGATCAATACCCTCACCTCTCGTTTTAAATTGATGCGCATACCTCTGGCTTATATCACTGTCGCTTTACTCTGGGCAACGACACCGCTGGCTATCAAATGGAGCAATGAAGGCCCCGGTTTTTTATTCGCGGTGACCGGGCGAATGGCGATTGGCTTGATATGCCTGTTATTGATGCTCGGCCTGTCCCGGCAGCGCCTCATCTGGCATCGTAAAGCGCTGCAAACTTATCTAGCCGTGGCCGTGCAAATTTACGGATCGATGCTGGCAGTTTATTGGGCGGCGCAATTTATTCCTTCCGGCTGGGTTTCGCTGCTATTTGGCTTTTTGCCGATGATGACGGCTTTATTGGCGGCGTGTTGGCTGAGAGAGCGGAATCTGACTGCTGCCCATCTGCTGGCTTATGTTTTGAGCATGGGTGGTTTGTGGGTATTGTTCGGTTCGGCAATGCAATTGGGGGCTGATGCAGTGCTGGGTATCATCGGCGTACTGGTGTCCACATTTTTGCAGGCTATCAGTTCGGTTTGGATCAAGCGCATTGATGCAAAAATACCGGCTTTATCTCAGGTAACAGGCGGCCTGTCACTGTCTTTGCCGATATACCTGATTACCTGGGCAATATTCGATGGTCATTGGCCGACTGAACTCTCAATCGTCAGCCTGACGTCTATTATCTATCTAGGCATGATCGCCACGACATTGGGCTTTGTGCTTTATTACTATCTGCTGATCCATCAAAGCGCCACCCAAGTTGCACTGATTACCTTGGTGTCACCGGTCATGGCCCTGCTATTGGGTCATGCCGTTAATCATGAACCGCTAACCCTCAAAGTGTTGACAGGCACGCTACTGATACTCGGTGCGTTACTGATTCATGAGTTTTCCGGTCGATTAACTGGCTCAAAAAAAGCCAAACTCAGCGATAACGTGCCTAATTAAGCGTAAATCACGCTTCAATTATCACTTTCAGTACTTTTCCTGGGGCAAGCGAATTACTTATTGCCAACGTATTCCATTTACGCAGGTCTGCGATGGAGACATTAAATTTACGGGAAATTTGCATCAGCGAATCGCCCGCTTTTACCGTGTAGCTAATCGTACGCATCCCCGCCAATGAGGCTTGAGCTTGTTGACTAGCCGCTTTAATCGTCAGCTTCTGGCCTAAAACCAATGCCGCTTTGGGAGTGATTTTGTTCCAGCCCGCGAGGTTATTAACACTAACCGAAAATTTTTGCGCAATATTCCAAAACGTGTCGCCTTTTTTTACGACATACATTTGTGCGCTAGCAACGCTATTTTTACCTGTTTGGGTGGCGGGATGCGCCGACTTTTGCAGCGTCGGCATTTTTAAAAGCATACCGGAACGGACGGCATTATTCGTCAAATGGTTGACCTGAACAATTGATTTAACTGTTGTATTATTTTTATCGGCAATAGAGCCCATGCTTTCCCCGGCTTTAACTTTGTGCTGGCTTGGAATAATCGCCAGGATTGCATCTTCTCGAATTTGCGCTTTCGTCTCTGCATAATAACGCTTTAGATCGACCCGTTCATCATAGGGCAGCTGAGCCAGATTTTGTTTGAATGATTGCACCTTGGCAACGGGAATCAACAAATGATGCGGCCCTTGCGGCGCGGTGCTGGAGTGGTTAAAGCCGGGATTCAATTTTAAAAACTCGTTAAGCGGCGTATTAGCCAGCTCCGCCGCTTTGTTCAAATCCAACTGGGAATTGACATCGACGAGTTCGCAATAAGGTTTATTGGGGATATTTTGCAATTGAACATGGTACTTGTCGGCATTGGCGAATATTCGGGCTATGGCCAGTAACCGAGGCACATAGTCCGCCGTTTCCTTGGGCAGATCCAACGACCAGTAATCGGTGTCCAGATTGATATTTTCATTTTTTTCGATGGCTTTTCTTACATTGCCTTTGCCATAATTATAGGACGCCAGCGCAAGATACCAATCGCCATCGAAAGTCTGGCCCAGATGCTTGAGGAAAGCGGTTGCCGCTTTGGTTGAGGCAACAACATCGCGACGACCATCGTACCAGGCGTTTTGTTGCAGGCCGTACAGGCGACCGGTAGCCGGTATAAATTGCCAGAGTCCCGACGCATCGCTTTTGGAATACGCATCCGGCAAAAAGGCACTCTCGACTATCGGCAGCAGGGCCAGTTCGCCGGGGATATTTTTTGCTTCGACCTCATCGAGGATAAGATGCAGATAAGGTTCCGCCCGTTGCTGGACCCTGGCAAGATAGGCAGGATGCCGCAAGTACCAGTTTAACTCGCGGTCGATCCGTTCATTTTCGATATGGGGCAGCGAATATAATGATATTAACCGCTCCCAAACCGTATTTTTGTACTTGTCCGGCACCGTGTATTTTACTTTGCCAAACGGATGGCGGGAATGCCTCACATAGCTGTTATCCATTTCGGAGCTGGCAGGTGGCCTGTCGTTAAAAGAGTTTGATGTTGTAGAGCAGCCTGTTACGATTAAAAGGGGCAATAGTAATAAAAATTTACCTAACCTGTTAAAGTTAACGCGCATCATCTAAGCCTTTTAAGAGTGAAGTTTATTATTAGAATGTTATCATTATAGCTTGTTTTTATTGAAAATCATCAAAGTCAGATAGTATAAAATACGCACATGAAACGTAATTTCTTATTTGCTTGGTATCAAACCCCGCGAGGCAAGCTGCTACAAGAGCTTGAAGCCGACTATTTGCAACGCTCTATCACCGTCAGTTGCAAGCAGACCATTTTGCAGATTGGCGGATTAGGTTGGGAAAGCGAATTTATCGACTGTTCGTTATACAAGAGTTTTACGGTACTTGACGCCAAAAACCTGGGCTGCCCTAAGGCGAGAAAAATACAGGCCAAAGCCTACAGCCTACCGTTGCAATGCAATAGTGTCGACATGATCATCATCCCACATTTATTGGAGTTCGATGCCTTTCGGTTCCAAACCATGCGCGAAGTAGAACGCGTCTTAAAGCCGGAAGGCCTATTGGTCATACTGAATTTTAATCCTTGGAGCCTGTGGGTCAGATACCAGTATTTATGGGACAAAAAAATGGCTGACTCCTGGGGAGGACACTTTATCTCCCGACCAAGAGTATTGGACTGGCTAAAATTATTGAACTTTGAAGTCACCGTATCATCGGAATTCTATCTGGATACGGTAAAATCGACCCACGGGAAATTCATAACCCGAGGACACTCGCTGACCTCAACCGCCTATGCGATTAAGGCCATCAAACGCCGTTACAACCTGATTCCATTAACGCCGGTAGCAGCGCTAAATCCTAGGTTAATTCTGGCAAACCCGCTTAGCTCACCCTCAACACAGAAAAATATTCATGACTAATCACGTCATTATTTATACCGATGGCGCTTGTAAAGGCAACCCTGGGCCGGGCGGCTGGGGCGTCATGCTCAACTACAAGGGAACCGTTAAGGAACTCTTTGGCGGCGACCCCGACACCACCAACAACCGCATGGAGTTGATGGCGGCGATTCAGGCACTGGAAACCTTGAGCAAACCTTGTTCCGTGCAGCTCAACACCGACTCAAAATATGTCTTGCAGGGCATCACCGAATGGATGGTCAACTGGAAAAAACGCGGCTGGAAAACCGCTTCCAGAACCCCGGTTAAAAATGAAGACCTGTGGCGTAGGCTGGATGACGCCATTCAACGGCATAATATCGAATGGGCTTGGGTAAAAGGCCATTCCGGTCATAAAGATAACGACAGGGCGGATGCACTGGCTAATCTGGGTATTGATTCGTTACGCTGAGCAAGTGCAACATGCCCCCCGTTCAGCTAAGGACTTTAATGAGCGAGGCACAAACCATGCGGGCCATGAAAAAATGCGGGGCAGGCTTGAATGGCCTTATTCCTGCTTAACCCTGTGCAATGTTGAATAATCT
The DNA here is from genome assembly GCA_038922535.1 of Methylobacter sp. GTDB lineage: Bacteria > Pseudomonadota > Gammaproteobacteria > Methylococcales > Methylomonadaceae > Methylobacter_A. The sequence continues at coordinate 14,720 of JBCKWO010000020.1, forward strand.
ATAAAAATTCTCAGTCGATGACTCGGCAATTTCATTGATCGTCGTTCCACGCAACTTTGCCAGCTGCTCTGCAACGTAACGCACGTAGATCGGATAGTTGGGTCTGCCGCGGAAAGGTACCGGCGACAGATAGGGCGAGTCGGTTTCGATAAGGAAGCGGTCGCCCGGTACTTTTTTGGCGACTTCCTGAATGTCCTTGGCGCTGTTGAAGGTGACGATGCCGGAAAAGGATATATAAAAACCCATATCCAACGCTTTCTCGGCAAACTCCCAGTCTTCGGTAAAACAGTGAATAATCCCCCCCACTTCGCTGGCGCCCTCTTCTTCCAGGATGCGTAGCGTGTCGTATTTAGCTTCGCGGGTGTGGATAATAAGCGGTTTTTTCAATGCCTTGGCGGCGTTAATATGGTTTCTGAAACGCTGGTGTTGCCAACCTAAATCGCCTTCACTGCGAAAATAATCCAAACCAGTCTCGCCTATGCCGATGACTTTGTCGGCTTGACCTAAGGCAATCAGTTCTTCGACGGTGGGATCTTGTCCATCCTGGCTATTCGGATGCACGCCCACAGTCACGGAGATTTGCGGATAAGGCGACACCAAAGCCAGCATTGCCGGATAGGCTTCTAAATCAATCGAGATACACAGCAGGTGTTCAATTTGGCTGTTTGTCGCTTCGCTCATGAAACAGGCAAAGTCATTTTGATAGGGTGCCAGATCGATACGATCCAGATGGCAATGGGAGTCTATTAACATGGGATGCTTTGAAATAGGTGGAAGGCTAAAGGCAAAGAGCGGGCGTGTTGAAGCTTAGTTTTTTCATACTTTGCCTTTTATCTCACATAGTATGCGTAGAACGGTCATTCTCTAAAGAACCGGCCAGATAATTTTCTATTTTGTTGCGTGATATGCCGCCATCCTGGTCGCTAAATTGTACGCCGACGCCGGTGGCCCTGTAGCCTTCCGAACCGGTCGGCGTTATCCAGATTATTTTTCCGGCTATTGGCAACCGTTCGGTCTCTTTCATTAAATTGAGCAACATGAATACTTCCTGCCCCATTTCATATTCGCGGTTGGTCGGAATAAACAGCCCGCCGTTGGTGATAAAAGGCATGTAGGCCGCATATAAAGCGTGTTTATCTTTAATCGAAAGGGACAAGATGCTTTGTCCGGCTGCGTCTGCCATGTCATTTACTCCGGTTAAGTGTGTGCCATTGTATTAAAATCTCTTCAAACAATAGCTGCTTGTTTATTTGGGTGTCCAACCGTTGCCGACTGGCCAATAATAAATCATACAACTTATAAAGTCCTGTTAATTCTAGCCGAACAGTCAGTTCTTGCAACTGCCTGTTCAAGTCCGGATTATATAAGTTATCGCCAGGGATGGTGTGTATGCCGCAGGCCTGCCGGGAGCAGGCGCGGCGTTCGGCCTGAACCTGGTAAAAACACTTGATCAAATCGATAACCCAGGAGGTCATCCAGAATATTAACGGCGCTGCCGGTAGCTTGTGCCAGTCTTCAGCAATAATGACCGGCGATTTAAGCTGTTTTGCTATCGCCATCCACGCATTGAAACAGTCATTGCGTAAGGTCAAACCTCCATCATTGGCATAGTCCAGTGCCAGCAAAGGCGAGCCCTGCGCTAAAGAGACATTTCCGTGCAAGGTCTGGTTTGCTGCTGCATCGCATTGCAAAGCTTCTGCCAGCCACGTAACGACGGCTTCCTTGTCCGGCGTGGTAACCGCCAGTTTTTGACAACGACTGATAATAGTCGCCGGCAATGCGCTCGGCTTTTCAGTGATTAAGATAATCAGGGTACGCTCGGTCGGCTCTTCCAGGCATTTTAAGAACGCATTGGCCGCCGCATTATTCATCTTGTCGGCGGGATTAATGATAACGATACGATAAGTCTCAAACTGCGGCTTTAAGGTCAATCGGGTAACCAAACTGCGGATCTGACCGATAGTAATGCCTTTGCCCGGTTCCTCGGGTTGCACCCTGATAAAATCGGGATGCGTTTCGGCAATAACCAGCAAACAACTGCTGCAAAGACCGCAGGCGGTACCGTTGGCCTGCGGTGCGCCGCAAAGCAAAGATGCGGCGAACTGCTCGGCCAGCTGCTGCTTGCCCAGGCCTTTATTGCCGGTGATCAGCAAGGCCTGGGGGATACGTTGTTGCGCGATATAACTGCACAGATGCGCCCAGTTTTGCTGCTGCCAAGGTAATAGCGGTGTCATTTAATGCTGCCATGCCGAGGAGCAGTCGGGCAAGTTAGGGAACACAAACCCAGCAAAGCACGGACAACATCGCTAATGGCCCGCTGTACATCGACTAACGGTTGGTTGGCTTTTATGAGCTTGATGCGTTCAGGATACATTTCGGCCTGCAATAAATAGGCTCGTCTGACGTTTTCAAAAAAACTGATCTTTTCCGACTCGAAACGATCGAAGGCACCGCGTTTTCTGACCCGCTCGATACCTATCTCGACCGGTGCATCCAATAACAGGGTTAAATCCGGCCTTAATGTGCCTTGCACCAGATGTTCCAGCCATTCTATGGTGCTGATTTTCATGTTTCTACCACCGCCCTGATAAGCATAGGTAGCATCGGTAAAACGGTCGCAAAGCACCCATTTTCCTTGGGCTAAAGCGGGTTCAATCACATGTTTTATATGCTGAGCCCGTGCCGCGAACATCATCAATAACTCAGCTTGCTCAGATATAGCCTCGCTTTTGTTGTCCAGCAATAATTGGCGTATTTTTTCGGCAAGCTCGGTGCCGCCGGGTTCGCGCGTGACCACAACAGGGATGTTGTGTTGCTCCAGATAGTCTTTTATAAAAACCAGGTTGGTGGTTTTGCCTACCCCTTCCCCGCCTTCCAGTGTAATAAACTTCCCTCGGATCATTTTTTGTTCCTTTGAAATTTGTCCACGGCCGAATTATGGTCTTTTAAGGTCGCTGAAAACACATGGGTACCGTCACCACGAGCGACAAAATAAACACTGTCACCCTCAGCTGGATGCAATACGGCATGAAGCGCGGCTCGTCCCGGCATCGCAATCGGCGTTGGCGGCAAGCCGCTGATAATATAGGTGTTGTACGGCGTAGCAGTGGTTAAATCTTTAGATTTAATATTGCCCTGATAACTTTCACCCATCCCATAAATGACGGTAGGGTCGGTTTGCAACAACATCTTTTGTTCGAGCCTGCGGATAAACACACCGGCTATCTGAGGCCTTTCGGCGGCCGCCCCGGTTTCCTTTTCTACAATCGAAGCAAGAATCAGCGCCTCATAAGGCGTTTTAAACGGCAGGCCTTCCGCTTTTTTGAGCCATTCCTGTTGCAACACCCGCTGCATTTTGTCGTAGGCTCTTTTTAAGAGCGCTACGTCTGAGGTGTGTTTTTCAAAAAAATAGGTATCAGGAAAAAACAAACCTTCAGGCGAAGGTTTCGCCACTGGAGATGAAGCACAATCCGGCGACTGCATAGCTTCAGAATGCAGGACAATAAAAGGGGTTTTAGGAATGATGCCATAGCCAAAATCCCTCCTGAAACAGTGGTTTAGATCATCAAAAGTAAGTACGAAAGAGACCGCGTGGGGGTGTGCAAATAGTTTACCCCCTATGCCGAGTTTGCTCATGACATCGTCAAAAGCAACGCCGTTTAAGGTATGCTCAAGATCGGTGTTTTTCTCGATTTCATGCCGCATTTCCTTAAAGCTCCAACCTTCAGGAAAAGTAATAGCATGTTGCTTGGTCTTTCCCTGAACAAATAACGCTAAGATTTTTGGCACGGTTAAACCGGGCGTTAACTCGTATTCCCCTGTTTTAAGTTTTTTGAGTGCTTTTTTCTGCAAGGCAATGACTCTAAACCAAAAAGGTTTAATCACCCCCTTTTCGGCTACCAGCTTATCGATAATGCGGCCTAGCGAATCGCCTTTTTCTATTTCAATTAAAATCATTCTATCGACCAGCACAGGTTGGCGTAAAGCGTTTTGATAGTCCATCCACATCCAGCCACCTGCAAAACCTAACAGCAACAAAGCAACGCCAATGATTTTAGTGTTCATTGTTAATCAACTCGTCCAGCCGGGTTTGAATATTTTGGGTTATCGGGCCGACTGAAAAATGCATCGTCTCGATTTGCTTGATCGGCCAGATGCCAATAATAGAATTACAGACGAAGACTTCATCAGCCGATAACAGCTGTTCTTTGGTGATCATCTGCTCGATGACTGGAAGACCGGATTCAGTAGCAAGTTCCATGATAATGCCGCGCATAATGCCGGCAACGCCCGATTGGCTCAGCGCTGATGTATAAAGACTTCGGTTTTTAACGTAGAACAGATTAGTCATTGTTCCTTCAATAACATGATCATTGACATCCAGCATCAGCCCTTCCTGAATGGCCGGGTCATTCCATTCGGCTCTGGCCATGACCTGCTCAAGCCGGTTCAGGTGCTTAATACCTGCCAAGGTGGGATTCAAACCTAAACGGGTTGCGCAAAAACGAGCGACTATACCCTGCTCTGGGTATGTTTCAGGATAATCGGGATAGGGATGGAGACTTAATACGCGGGTCGGTTCAATAACATCAGGTTGCCGGTAACCTCGCCCGCCTGAACCTCGCGTGATTATGACTTTAAGCACGGCCCGACAGTGTTGTCCGCAAAGCTCATTAGCCTCAAGACTAAGTAATTGGGTATCTGGAATTGGAATGTGGAGCCGAAGGCAACCTGAATTCAACCGATCTAAATGGCGCCCGAGAAAAACAGCGTGTCCGTCCCTGACCTCAATGGTTTCGAATAAGCCATCACCGTATTGAAAACCGCGATCGGATATTTCGATATGTGCCTGGCTTACACCATTGATGAGAATCATTTTTGTAGGAGCGGCTTTAGCCGCGATTAAATTGTAGGATCACACTCATCGCGGCTAAAGCCGCTCCTACAAGTAGCGTTTAAAAACTAACGAGCCGTTAGTACCGCCAAAGCCGAAGGAATTGGACATCGCCACATCAATCTTCATATTTCTTGCGGTATTCGGTACAAAATCCAGGTCGCATTCAGGGTCTGGGTTTTCCAGGTTGATGGTCGGCGGGGCTATTTGGTTTTTGATGCTTAATGCAGTCAACACCGCTTCGATGCCGCCCGCAGCGCCTAATAAATGACCAATCATAGACTTTGTCGAGCTAACCGCAACTTTATAAGCATGATCGCCCAATGCGGCTTTCATCGCCTGGGTTTCACCCACATCACCGGCCGGTGTCGATGTGCCGTGCGCGTTGATGTAATCAACCGCATTGGCGTTTAATCCGGCATCGCGTAGAGCATTTCTCATGCACCGAGCCGCACCTTCGCCACCGATTGATGGCGTAGTCATGTGATAAGCATCGCCGCTCATACCATAGCCTACCAATTCGGCATAGATTTTTGCGCCGCGCGCTTTGGCATGTTCCAGTTCTTCAAGAACCACCACACCAGCGCCATCGCTCAACACAAAGCCGTCGCGATCCTTATCCCAAGGACGGCTGGCAGCTTGCGGATCATCATTGCGGCGGGATAAGGCTTTTGCCGAAGCAAATCCGCCCATTGCCGTCGGCGATGTTGTGCAGCGCTCAGCGCCGCCCGCAATCATCACATCGGCATCGCCGTATTTAATCAATCGTGCTGCATCGCCAATGTTATGTGTACCTGTGGAACAGGCGGTAACGATGGCAAAATTCGGGCCTTTTAATCCGTATTTGATTGAAAGGTTGCCTGAAATCATGTTGATAATATTGCCGGGGACAAAGAACGGCGAGATGCGTCGCGGCCCGCTTTTGTCATAGACAGAATAGCACTCCTCAATACCGGTGATACCACCTATACCCGATCCGATGGCGACACCGATACGCTCGGCATTAGCCTCGGTTACTTCAATACCCGAATCTTCAATCGCTTGACAACCGGCAGCAATACCATAATGGATGAAACCATCCATGCGTTTGGCGTCTTTTTCAGGAATATATAGGCTAACATCAAAATTTCTTATCACACCGCCAAAGGTGGTGGCAAAAGAAGAAATGTCAAATGAATCAATTGGACCTATGCCGCTTTTACCATTAATAATACCATCCCATGTTTCCAAGACCGTGTTAGCTAAAGGCGTAATTGCGCCTAATCCAGTTATTACAACTCGACGTTTGCTCAATGTAATTTACCGTAAGAGATGAAGGGCGGGAATAGAGGTTAGCTATGCAGATCATTAAGTGCAGCGTAATGCAACAATTGGAGCAAGAGCACTTGAAGAGTTACGTAAACATCAGGAGCACCTATTTTTCGCTCCACCTCCCCCATCCCTGGGGGCTGTAACCCAACCTACAAGCTTATCAACTAGAAAACAGTTTTAAGCGTTTTTTGTTACGTAATCGATAGCTTCCTGAACAGTTGTTATTTTTTCAGCTTCATCGTCTGGAATTTCGCATTCGAATTCTTCTTCAAGAGCCATAACGAGTTCAACTGTATCAAGAGAATCAGCACCTAGATCATCTACGAATGAAGCATCGATCGCGATATCTTCTTTAACACCCAATTGCTCTGCAACAATCTTTTTTACTCGTTCTTCAATGTTACTCATAATTATTATCCTCAAACAATGTAAGTTCCCCAGCGTCTAATCTGAGACCTACAATAGTATTGTTATTGATTTTATTTGAAATCCCGTCTCCGGAAATTCCAGGCGACGGGGGGGAATTATACTTTATATTGCAATAATGTCACAATATTAAGGCATGAACAGGCTACGTCTTATAGACGGCATCTCTCACGGCATAAACATGCCGCCATTTACATGGATATTTTCACCGGTGATATAGGCTGCGCCCTCAGAAGCCAAAAACGAAACCGTATGTGCGACTTCTTCCGCCTTGCCCAAACGGGACAGCGGAATAGCTGACAACAAGGCATTTTTAATATCGTCGCTCAGCTCCTTGGTCATATCGGTATCAATGAATCCAGGCGACACGGTGTTGATGGTAATATTGCGCGACCCTACCTCTTTGGCCATGGACTTAGCAAACCCGACCATCCCGGCTTTTGCGGCCGCGTAATTTGATTGCCCTGCGTTTCCGGTCGAACCCACTACCGATGAAATATTGATAATGCGACCCGTTTTGGCTTTCATCATGCCGCGCAGCACTGCCTTGCTCATGCGAAAAACCGAGGTCAGGTTGGTATTGATAATCTCATCCCACTCATCGTCCTTCATACGCATCAACAAATTATCACGGGTAATGCCGGCGTTATTAACCAGCACCGTAGGTGCGCCAAACTCGTCATTCACAATCTTCATCACATCTGCGATAGATTCAGGGTTGCTGACATCCAGCTTTAAGCCCTTGCCCTGCTCGCCCAGATAGGCGGAAATTGAATCGGCACCGTTATCGGTGGTTGCGGTACCGATAACCAGAAAACCGTCCTGAGCCAATCTTTCTGCGATGGCTCTACCGATGCCGCGACTGGCACCCGTCACTAAAGCGACTTGCTTACCCATTGAGTTGCTCCAATACTGTATTTAATGATTCCGGGTCATAGATAGACAAATGTACAGCATCCTTGACGATGCGCTTGTTCAATCCGACTAACACCTTGCTGGGGCCGCATTCGACAAAACAAGTAACACCCTGATCATGCATAAATTTGACGCTATCGGCCCAGCGCACCGGTTTATAGAGTTGCTCTTTTAATGCGTTACGAATGACTTCTGGAGCGCTATGCGATGCGACATCGACATTATGAATCAACGTCATTTTTGGCGTATCGATCGCAGTGGCCTGCAATTGATCATCCAATTTTTGGGCAGCAGGCTCCATTAACGCGCAATGCGAAGGAACGCTGACCGGCAACAGCAGCGCACGTTTAGCGCCCGCCTCTTTTGCCACCTGCATTGCTCTTTCAACGGCAGCCACATTGCCGGCAATAACCACCTGCCCCGGTGAATTGAAGTTTACTGCGGACACTACTTCACCTTCAGCCGCATCAGAGCAAACTTTAACGACTTGATGATCCTCAAGACCCAAAATCGCCGCCATTGCGCCGACACCGAGAGGCACAGCCTCCTGCATCAGTCGACCTCTGGCTGCAACCAATTTTATGCCGTCTTCAAACGCCATGGCCTCCGAACAAACCAGGGCGGTATATTCGCCCAAGCTGTGTCCAGCCAGCCATGCGGGACGTACCGCACTATGCTTGCACCAGACCTCCCAAACTGCCACACCGGCAGCCAGCATTGCAGGCTGGGTATTATGCGTTTGATTAAGCTCTTCCTCTGAACCCTTTGCGACTAGGGCCCATAGATCCTTGCCCAAGGCATCGGATGCCCGCTCAAAAATATGTTTTACCTCAGGATAGCGAGCCGCTAAATCTGTCAGCATGCCGACAGATTGCGAACCTTGACCCGGAAAAACAAAAGCTAAATTATAAGTTTGGTTATTCATGTCCATACGCTCAGTATTTAATTAATGCGGAACCCCAGGTAAATCCCGCCCCAAATGCTTCAAGCAACACGATTTGTCCACGCTGAATACGACCGTCCCGAACTCCCTCATTCAGCGCGAGCAGCACCGATGCAGATGAGGTATTGCCCTGATTCTCAAGCGTCAAAATAACATGATCCATGGACATTTTTAATTTTTTTGCGGTCGCCGCAATAATTCGCGTGTTCGCCTGATGAGGAACCAGCCAGTCGACATCGGATTTCTGCATGTTATTTGCAGCCAGTGTTTCATCGACGATGCGACCCAGCGTATTGACAGCCACCTTGAACACTTCGTTGCCGCGCATAGTGATGTAACCCGGCTCGTCTTTGTTCGCCTCGGTAGCCGCCTGAGGATTGGGACAATACAGCAGATCTTCGTATTCGCCATCGGAATGGATATGCGTCGATAAAATACCAGCCTCATCCGATGCAGCCAGCAATACCGCGCCCGCGCCATCGCCGAATAAGATACAGGTACCCCGATCCGTCCAGTCAACAACCCGCGAACAGATTTCAGAACCCACGACAAGAACCTTCTTGGCTGCGCCCGACTTTATATATTGATCGGCAATGCTCAACGCAAAAATCGAACCTGAACAGGCCGCCTGCACATCAAAGGCGACGCAGTCTTTAATACCCAAGCGCCGCTGCAACAAACAGCCGGTACTCGGATAAACACGATCGGGCGTTCCGGTCGCGACAATAATCAAATCGATGTCTGTAGGATCGCAACCCGCAGCTTCTATGGCTTGCCTTGCCGCAATCTCAGCCATGCTGGAGGCGGTTTCATCAGCGCCCGCAATGCGACGGCTTTTAATGCCGGTGCGCTCGAAAATCCAGCTATCGGAGGTATCGACGGTTTGCGATATTTGTTCATTGGTGCGAACTTCTTCCGGCAGATAACCGCCGGTGCCGATCACTCTTGAATAACGAGTCATGGTTTCTCTCTCAAAGCCAAGGTCTTTTCGACTTGTTCGCTTATTTTCCTGATAACATCTTTTTTAACTTCAATTTCAGCAAGATGAATAGCCGTCTTAAACGCCAGCACATCAGCGCCGCCATGGCTTTTAATGACCAGCCCGCGTAGCCCTAAAAAGCTTGCGCCATTGTACAAGCGCGGATCGATACGCTTTTTAAACGATTTAAGCACCGGATAGGCCAGCAATCCGGCCAACTGGGTTAAGATATTTTTGCCGAAAGCCTCTCTCAACGCCGTGCCGATCATTTTTGCCGCGCCTTCAATGGATTTAAGCGCGACATTACCAACAAAACCATCGGCAACAATCAAGTCGACCTGGATGTGGCCTGCATTTAAAGAATCGCCTTCCACATAGCCTATATAATTTAACGACGAATTTTCCAGTAATTTTGCGGCCGCTTTGACCTGCTCATTACCTTTTACGTCTTCTTCGCCGATATTTAACAGCCCCACTCTGGGGTTATTGATATTTTCAACGGCCTTGACCAGCTCCGCTCCCATCACCGCAAACTGGAAAAGGTGCTCCGCCGTGCAATCCACGTTTGCGCCTAGATCAAGCACATGGGTATGTCCATTAATAGACGGCAATGTGGAAATGATCGCAGGTCGATCAATGCCCGGGATCATTTTAAGCACAAACCGGGCAGTCGCCATTAAAGCCCCGGTATTGCCAGCACTAACGCAAGCATCTGCACGACCGTCATGAACCAGATTAATGGCAACCCGCATCGACGAGTCTTTTTTGTTTTTTAACGCTTTGGACGGCGATTCATCCATTGCAACGCATTGGGATGCATGCTGAATCATGAGCCTATCTTGATAGTCAACTAATGCCTGAGCTAACTGTGGCTTAAGAACAGCTTCATCGCCCACTAAAATCAGCTTTAAGTCTGGATTGTTCTTAAGACAATCCAATGATGCCGGAATGGTGACTTCAGGACCGTAATCCCCGCCCATTGCATCAATCGAAATTGTTAGGCTCACGCTTACGGATGCCTCCTGAGTTATTATAAAGAAGCCGAAGCTGACTAAGTCAGCTTCGGCATATCATCATGCTGCAAATTGGGAAGATTTCAATCTTCTTCGACATTACCTACAATTTGGCGACCTTTAAAGAAGCCATCCGGAGTCATATGATGACGAATATGAGTCTCACCTGTTATTGGATCTTGAGACAGGGTTCTACCTGTTAACGCGTCATGTGAACGACGTTGACCACGTCTTGAACGCGATACTTTGCTTTTTTGTACGGCCATTATAAATCTCCAGTGTTTTTAAATTTGGCTAAGATGGAAAAGGGGTTTTCAGTAGGGGACTGTTGCTCATTGAGTAAAAAATCCACCTTCTTATTGTCCGACTTATGGGCGAGACAGTCATGTTGATGTTTGGGAAATGCGGGCAAAACAAGCAACAACTCGTCTTCAACAATGCTTTTTAGCGGGATTTTCCCCTCATCGACTAACAACGGCTCATAATCCTCGGGCAACCTGTCGGCTTGATCAATTGAAGTCACAATACCTAGCTTGATGTTGCTTTTAACCGGCCATTGCACTGCTTGCAGGCAATTTTGACATTCAAGCTCCAGAACCGCTTCTATTTCCCCTTCAATTTTGGCCAACCGCCCTTCCCGGCCAAAAAAAAGATCCACAGTCACAGCTCCTGTATCGCTAAACAGAATATCCGCCAAACGATCCAAGCTACTTACAGGTATTTGACCCTTCAATTCACCACGCTTATCAGCCAAGTGCAAAGGATCTATATATTCAGGTAATCGAGCTAACATAACTGAGTAATGGTATATGGAAACAACAAATTCGTCAAATCAAAAATGACTCGCATTGTCTAAGCCTATGCGGTTAGGTAACTCGCAAAAAATAATATACCAACAATAAGCTGTAAGCAGATTGATCGATCGACCACTCGAACATCAGTGTTTAACGATAACGGGTTTGTTGGAGAGTTCATTCGGGTTATCCACGCCGGGCGGAAAATGGGCGACCAGTAATGCCGTAATTCACTCAACACCTTGCAGCGAGCCGCGCAGAAAATCGCCCCGCCTGAATTCTTTCTGCATCGTCTCTGCTAGCGCATCCCACTCGGCTTGCGCCACACGCCGGTTGATGCCACGGTCTGCACCAATATGAACTTCCCGATCCGCCAGCAGCAGATAAATCAAAATGCCTGGCTTGACGTTACTAGTAGTGCGCCAACCTTATAATGTAGGTACTATTTCAATCGCGTAGCGCGAATGAATTCACGCCCACAGTACGCACGGATACTGAAAAATCTAGTTTGACGAAAGTGTGAGCAGTTACCCTATTCGTCAAATTAAACTTGGCGTACCACTAGGAGCCTGTCCGAGGTAAATGGCAAGATCATACGATATGGATGTGTTCATTAAAAACTAAACCAGCCCGAACCAAATGACGTGGCAAAAACAAGGCTGACGATGGTCATCAGCTTGATCAGGATATTTAAAGACGGCCCACTGGTGTCTTTAAACGGATCGCCGACGGTATCGCCGACCACCGCCGCTTTATGGCAATCGGAACCCTTGCCGCCGTACTGCC
>JBCKWO010000021.1:0-26444 GCA_038922535.1 Methylobacter sp.
AAAATACAACGATTACCAGCAATTTTGTCTTTTTGCCAGCTTAGGTAAGTCATCGCGCAAGCCCATCGCGTAGTCATTAAAACAAGCCTTGATCAGCGCCGAGTTATTAATCAGGTTCATGCCCGCCGAGCGCAAGCCAACCAACGGCTGCGAGGTCACGCTGTAGGTCTTGTTAAGTACGTCCATGCTCGACATCATCATCAGGTTGTCGCCTTTACGCCAGCGCTCATAACGACGCAACAAGCGCGAACTGGATAACGGCCTTCTTTCCTGCCGAGTTTGGATCGCCAGTTCTGCAATGGCTGCGGCATCCAGCAACCCGGCATTCACGCCTTGTCCGGCCAGCGGATGCATGGCATGGGCGGCATCGCCGCATAACGCGAAATGCTGGTCAATATAGCGGTTTGCGTATTGGAAGCGTAAAGGAAATGCAGCGCGTGGGCCTACCGCCAACATCTTGCCTAGAATGCCGCCGGAAGCGTGTTCCAAAACGTGTAGAAAGTCTTGATCGGCAAGCGCTAGATAGCTTTTTGATGTTGCCGAACTCAAGGTCCAAACAATCGAACACTGACCATTCTTCAGCGGCAAAAAAGCCAACGGCCCTTCATCGAGAAAACGTTGCCATGCGGTGTGCTGATGGCTAAGTTCAGTGCTTACCGTGGCGACCAGACCATCCTGATGATACTCCCAGCCGGTCACGGCTATCCCTGCCATCGTCCTTAATGCAGAGTCGCGCCCATCGGCGGCAATCACCAAATCGGCCTCAAGGATTCGTTCGTCTTCCAGGCGCAACTGTCGGCCGCTGTCGTTAAGCTGCATATCGACAACTTTTGCCGGGGTGATGCAAGTGGCTGACGGCAAGGTGTCCAGCACATCCCAAAGCGCTGCAACAGTGGCTCGGTTTTCGACCAAATGCCCCAGCTCAGAAAAGGGCGTGTCGGCGCAATCAAAATGCAACTGCCCATCGCTGCGTCCATCCCAGACCCGCATATCCCGGTAAGGGCAAGCGCCGCGTTGCACCATGCCCGGCCAAGCGCCTAAGGTTTCCAGTATATTTTGCGAGGCTTTGCTAAGGGCGGAGACGCGGATGTCGATTGGCTCCGGCGGCCACTGCCTTTCCGGATTGAACCGCTCCAGTAACGCAACCTTGATGCCGCCGTGCGCCAACGCGCAAGCTGTCGCCGCCCCCACCATGCCGCCGCCGACAATAATCACTTCATAACGATCGGTCATGGTCTTATCTCCTGCTGCCTAGACGTGGCAAACGACCAACCAAGCCCATGGCGTGACGGGTCAGCAATGTTTTTGCGGCGGGAATATGATCGAGTAGGGTTAGACCGATATTTCTGGCGGCAGCCAATGCCAGCCAGTCATTGGAAAAAGTCCGCACGACAGTATCGGTAAAGCCGATGGTTCGGTCATGGTCTTGCTGCCGGGATTCGGCATACGCCGTTAGGAAATCGGCGGCGCCAATATCCTGCCCCGCTTCATGCTGGGTGATGATCATTTCGGCCAGCTGCACCACATCGCGCAGGCCTAAGTTAAAGCCTTGGCCTGCCACCGGATGCAGCTGATGCACCGCATTGCCGATGACTACGGTTCGATTCGCGATCATTTTTTCGGCGCGGATCAGCGACAACGGGAACGCTCGCCGAGGAGCCGCCAAACTTAGCTCGCCCAGCTTATAACCAAAACACTGCTGAAGTTCGGCCAAAAAGTCCGTCTCGCTGCCGGACATCAGCGCATCCGCATCTTCAGTAGTGCGCGTCCAAACTACGGCGCAATGGTCGGTGTCGACGGGCAGCAAGGCCAGCGGCCCTGAAGCGGTAAAGCGCTCGAATGCAACATTGTTATGGGGCAGGGACGATTTGACGGTGGTGACCAGCGCCGTCTGCCCGTACTCGGTGACATGTTGGGCGATGTCCAGCAACTTGCGCACTGAGGAGTTGCCGCCATCTGCACCGACCAATAGTTTAGCTGAAAAGGTTAACGGTTCATCGCCGCATTTCAGGCTGGTATTGACGGCATCATTGCCCGCCATTAAACCGACCAGACGCGCTGGACAAATCAGCTCTATATCGGTATCGGCAACCAGCTTGGCGACATGCATTTCAATGTCCCTTGCGGTAATCACATAGCCTAGCGCCTCAACATAAGCTTTTTGCGCAGACAGCCTGACTTTGCCGAAATGGCCTTGATCGGAAATATGGATGTTAAGGATTGCGGTGGCGGCCTGAGTAATGCCCTGCCAGATGTTCAGCGCCTCCAGCATTTTTACCGTACCGGCAGCCAAAGCTAGTGCCCTGTCACCGGCGGGAGAGTCATGCAATTGTTCGCGGGTGTTTGCCTCAACTATCGCAATCTTCAGCCCGGTGTCTTTTAGCGCCAGCGCCAGACAGTTGCCTGCCAGACCGCCGCCGACTATCAATAAATCGTAATCATGTTGCATCAGGTCGCCTGCATTAAACTTTCAATGTCCGCAATGGTTTTGGGTGCGCCGCTGGTCAAAATCTCATGTCCTAATGTGGTGACCAGCACATCGTCTTCAATACGGATGCCGATGCCTCGCCATTGTTCGTCAACGGTCATGCAATCCGCCGGGATATACAAGCCCGGCTCTATGGTCAGCACCATGCCGGGTTCCAACAAACGCCACTCCTTGTCCAACTTATAGTCGCCGACATCGTGCACATCCATACCCAGCCAGTGACCGATTCGGTGCATGTAAAACTGTTTGTATTTTTCATCCTTGATTAGCTTAGACACCTTGCCTTTAAGCAGTCCCAGCGACACCAATCCATTGGTGATCACCTCAACCGACGCATCGTGCGCCAGATGCCACGGCAAGCCCGGCTTGACCTGGGCGATGGCGGCGGTCTGGGCATCCAAAACCAGTTGATACAGCTGTTTTTGCGGTTCGCTAAAACGCCCGGAAATCGGAAACGTGCGGGTGATATCGGCGGCGTAATGGTCGCATTCTGCACCGGCGTCAATCAGCAGTAAATCGCCGGGTTTTAATTTATCGGCATTTTCGGTGTAGTGCAGGATGCAGGCGTTTTTTCCGCCGGCGACTATCGAAGGATAAGCCACCGCCCGCAAGCCGTCCTGAATAAAATTATAGATGATCTCCGCTTCTATCTGATACTCATACATGCCGGCCTTGCATTTTTGCATGGCTTTAATGTGGGCGTTAACCGAAACCTCAGCGGCGCGACGCATTAGTTTGAGCTCTTCAGCGCTCTTGAACAGGCGCATTTCGTGCAGAATATGCTCCAATGAAGCCAGCTCACCGGGTGCATTAACACCACTTCTGGACTGGCTACGGATGTGATTTATCCAGACCAATAAGCTATGATCGAGATCGGAATCCCGCCCTATCGGATAATAAACCTTGCCCTTGTCTTCCAGCAGACCCGGCAAAATATCATCCAGGTCGTCAATCGGAAAAGAATCGTCCGCCTTATAATGCATCGTCGCGCCTTCAAGGCCTGCGTGTGCGCCCTCCCACAAGGCTTTTTTTTCATCGAACTCGCGGCAAAATAAAATGTATTCGCCTTGTTTGCGGCCTGGAATAAAAACGGCCAGGGAATCCGGTTCATTAAAGCCGGTCAAATAATAAAAGTCGCTATCCTGCCGGAACGGATAATTCACATCCCGGTTGCGAGTCCGGACTGCTGCGCTGCCGATAATCGCAATATTGCCGATGCCGATGTGTTGCATTAATTGCTTGCGGCGTTTTTTAAATTCGCTTTGTTTCATTTTAAGATCCGGTAAAAGGCTAAAGGTTCAAGGCAAAAGGCTCAAGCGTTTTATTCGTCTTCCGTCTTTCGCTCTTCACCTTTGTCATTCAACTCGCTCCGCAGCAATAACACCGCCGATCTCATGTATTCGGTAATTTCCATAAAATCATCCTCGTCTTCTTCGCTTTCAGCTTCCGTATCCAGCTTAGTGAATTCGACAATATCTTTAAGTATTTCGATGGCTTCCCTGGACAGGTCGGAGGTGGCATGGGTAAAGCCCACGCCTAACAGAAAGCCTTGGCACCAGTGCGTCAACGCTTCAACCCGCTCGCTCAATATGCAGTCGTCATCGCCCGGCAACAGCAAGTCGAATTCGAATTCATCGCTCGACAATAAGCTTTGCGTATCCTCGAACAAATGTGTCAACGTTGTCTTGTCTTCATCAGAAGCAGGTGTTGCATGTCGAAACAGTTCGGTTAGCCATTCGGCGCTCGAAGCTTGTTCATTGGCGCACAACATGCCTGTTGCCATGCCGTGAGCTTGCGCAGCCGAGAGATCGGCATCACTTTGTACAACTATTGCATTAATTACTGGGTAAGTCATAAATTGCACATCATAATTTCACTATCGCGGACTAAAAATATCGCTTATGCTACCATGATCATCAACTTGGATAATATTTGTTAATCTTGAATCGCTGGGTAAATCACGTATTTACCTGCTTGCAATAACCTAGTTACCACCATGACACAATCAAACCAATCGTTAGAATTAAAAGACCTCGAAGACAAGCTGGATCAGCTCATCGAGCAATACAATAAAGTAAAAACTGAAAACAGTTCGTTGAAAACCAAGCAAGATTCATTGGTTCGGGAAAAAGCTAAATTGTTGGAAAAAACCATGCTGGCCAGAACCCGAGTTGAGGCCATGATTACTCGCTTGAAAGCAATGGAGAACGGATCATGAACAAAAATCCTCTGCCTGTGGCGCTGACCATTATGGGCAAAGAATATAAAATTGCCTGTGCGCCTGATGAGCAAAGTGATCTGATTCAGTCGGCTCAGCAGCTCGATGCTCAAATGCGCCAAATGAGAGATTCTGGTAAAGTGGCCGGCGCAGACCGAATTGCGGTAATGGCGGCGCTTAATTTGGCGCACGAGTTGCAACTGATGAAAAATCAAAATGCCAAGCTCAATCAAACCTTGAATGAATGCCTGGCAAAAATGACCCACAAAATAGAAAACATTTTAGAAAATCAGTAAACACGCTAAACTATTGCTCTGCATCTCCTGCAGCATTCGAGAGTGTGCTGGGTGTTTCCTGAACCTGTTTTTACCCCGGGGGCGGATACCCGTATTGGTGTGCATGCCCGTTTACGGGAAGCCTGATTTACCGGCCATGTCCCCACTTGAACCTCCGGTTCAAGGACGAAAGCACATAACGGCGCAGGTGGGAGATGCACTCTAACAATCCTCATTAAAACCTTATCCCTCATGAACTACTGGCTGATGAAGTCCGAACCCGATACCTTCGGGATTAACGATCTGTACAACAAACCCAACCGCACTGAACATTGGGATGGCGTACGTAACTATCAGGCCAGAAACATGATGCGGGACGACATGAAGCTGGGCGACCCGATTTTCTTCTATCATTCCAATTGCGCCGTGCCAGGTATAGTCGGCATTATGGAAATCGTTAAAGAAGGCTACCCCGATTTTCTGGCGTTCGATCCCGATGACCCGCATTTCGATCCCAAAAGCGATCATGAACATCCCCGCTGGATGATGGTCGATGTTCAATACGTCAGAACCTTGTCCCGTACCATCACCCTTAAAGAATTGAAAGCTAAAGAAGAGTTGGCCGACTTGGCGCTGGTAAGGCGCGGCAACCGATTATCCATAATGCCGGTTAGCGAAGAGCAGTGGGAGTTTATTCTTACGTTGGAGTGATTAAGATACCGGGCGAAAATTTCAGAACATCGTATTACGCCTACAATGTTTGACATCAGTAATGTGTTCGGCAACAATTGCCCTGTCCGGTCGGCGACAACTATTGTGACTCAGGGGGCCAACCCGCACAGTCAGAGCCAAAAGTAACCCTTTTTTTGCATCGAGCTATGCTTTTTTAAACTCGAGCAACTCAAGTTGAAGCACCAACTCAATCATTTTGTACTCAGAAGCAAGCCACCTCAAAGCCTTGCAAGCTAGTTTCGCTGAACTCCAGTGGCTCAGTGCGCAACATCAGTTACCTACGCTTCGATATTATGCGCAAGCCCATGCAACGAACAAATCAAAAACACACCCATAGCAATCAAGGCGATCTGTTGCAATGAGGTCTTCATGTCGGTCTTTTTGTGCAATGACGGGATCAAGTCGGCGACCGCGATATAAATAAAGCTTGAGGCTGCCAGTGCCAGAAAATACGGCAGGCTGTCATGCAAATCTTCCAGTCCAAAATATGCCAGCACCCCGCCCAACACGGTGGTTAGGCTGGCGAGTATGTTGTAAAAAAGCGCTTTGCTTTTGGAGTAGCCGCTGTGCAATAAAATTGCAAAATCGCCTACTTCCTGGGGAATTTCGTGCGCTGCCACCGCCAGACTGGTGACGATGCCCAAGTGTACGTCGGTCAAAAACGCAGCTGCGATTAAAATCCCATCGACAAAATTATGGATGCCGTCGCCCAGAATAATCAACGCACCGGCCGACTTAGCCTCGCCATGACCGTGACTATGTTCGTGGTCATTTTCATCGCCGTGCGCCTCGCAACTGCCGGAATGGCAATGCCGCCAGATCAGCAGTTTTTCCAGTACGAAAAACCCTAACACACCGGCTAAAATTGTCCCGGATAACGCCTGAAACTGCTCGGGCTTCACTTTTTCAAAGGCTTCGGGAATCAAACCCCAAAAGGCGACCGCCAATAATGCGCCTATCGCAAAGCTGATCCCGTGCGGTAACACCGCAGTCCTTTGATGATCCGGCAGCAATAAAAAAATGGCGGCCGCCATAACGCTTAACACGCCGCCAACCGCCGTAAAGATGATGATATATACCAATAAACTCACTCTGTTATGCTCTCCATATTAACGTAGCCATACGCCCTGTTTGCTTATCCCTGCGATAGGAATAGAAACGTTCATGTTCGGTGACGGTGCAAAAACCGCCACCGTAAATTTTATCGATGCCGAGTATGGACAGATCGATTCGCGCCAGCTGATAAATATCCGCCAGCCATTTGCCGTGGACGTGCTGTTTAAAAGCCGTGGTGAATGCTGCCGATTTTGCCAAGAAAGCGTCCCGCACTTCGGTACCTACTTCAAAGCAGTCGGGGCCGATGGCAGGGCCCAGCCATACCAGAAAATCCCCGACTTGCATTGCGTTCAGCGTATTACCGATCACTCCAGCCAGCAAACCGCGCCAGCCGGCATGAATAGCCGCCACTTGGCTTCCGTTAGCCGCGCAAACCAGCAACGGCAAACAGTCCGCCGTCAGCACCGCACACACAACCCTTGGCTCAGCCGTATAACTGGCATCGGCTTGTTGCAAAGAATCGGTTTTTAGTGCCGGAACCGCCCGGTTGCTGTGAATTTGATCTAGCCAGATCGGCTCGCTAGGCAAGTCCAGCATATCGTTAATACTCCGACGGTTTTGCATAACCTGTTCGACATCATCGCCGACATGCAGAGCCGGATTAAGGCTGGCATAAGCGCCGCAACTGACGCCGCCGGTACGCAACGTGGTTGCCGCGTGAACATTGGCCGGTGCAGGCCAGTCCGGGGTCAGCCAGTGTTTAATTTCGCTCATTTTCCGCCAATGCCGCCAGCAAGCGGGTCATGTCATCGGGCAAGGCTTGTTCCCACTCGCAATATTCACCGGTAATAGGATGTACCAAACCCAGTTTTGCCGCATGTAAGGCCTGACGCTTGAAGCTGCGCAATTCTTTTTCCAACTGTTCGCTGCAATTCGGAGGCATTTGAAAGCGTCCGCCATAGATCTGATCACCCAGCAGCGGAAAACGGATATACGCCATGTGCACCCTGATCTGATGGGTACGGCCTGTTTCCAACTTAACCTGAACCAGCGTGTGGCGGGTAAAGCGCTTGCCGACCCGGTAATGAGTCACTGCTTGCTTGCCGTTTTCCCTGACCGCAAAGCGGATACGCTCGGTAGGATGCCTGCCGATAGGTTCATCGACCGTACCGCCGGCGGTCATGCGGCCTCGGGTGATCGCCTGGTATTCGCGGACAATCTCCCGATCCTGCAACTGCTGCGTCAGGCTGTTATGGGCTTGCAAGGTTTTTGCAATCATCAGCAGCCCGCTGGTTTCCTTGTCGATCCTGTGCACGATGCCCGCTCTGGGCAAGGTTTCCAGATTGCTTTCGTGGTTCAATAGCGCATTTAGCAGCGTACCGTGCCAGTTGCCTACCGCCGGATGCACAACCAGACCTGCCGGTTTATTCACGATCAATAGGCTTTCATCCTCAAAAACAATATCCAGAGGGATTTTTTCAGGCTCGTTCAACACCACGACTTCCGCCTCGGCATCCAGTGTTATCACTTCACCGCCGTCAAGCTTGTCCTTGGCCTTAAGCGTCAAGCCGTTTACTTGCACCCGCCCGGCTTTAACCCAGGTTTGCAATTTGCTGCGCGAATAATCCGCAAACAGTTCCGCAAGCGCCTGATCCAAACGCATACCGGCCATTTCAAAGGGTACTTCTTCTGTCAATCTTGGCATAACAAGTTCTTCTGATTAACTCATAGTTAAGTTATACTCGCGTGATACTCAAGCCATTTCAAGTATCGCAGTGTTATCCAGCGAGAAAAACCCCCAATATTACAACGTGTCGATAGCACTATGCGATTAATTTTAATTAAATTTTTATTTATCTGTTGTTTAGGCCTATCTCTTCAAGGCTGTGAGACGCTTAAAAGCCTTGCTTCCGGCGACTCCGACAAAGAAGATGAATACGCCGACTGGAATGCCGAAAAGTTTCGCAGCCAGGCCAAAACAGCGCTGGATGCCGGTAGTTACGAAAAGGCCATCAAGCTCTATGAAGCGCTTGAATCCCGTTATCCTTTTGGCGATGACTCCGCTCAAACAGAGTTGGATATTGCTTACGCTTATTACAAAAACGGCGACCCTGAAGGCGCAATTGCCGCCGCCGACCGTTTTATCAAGACCAACCCGCGCAACTCCAGCGTCGACTATGCTTATTATTTAAAAGGCTTGGTGAATTACAATCGCGGCATAGGTTTTATCGATCGCTTCTTGCCCACCGATACCTCGCAACGCGACCCTGGGAATGCCCGCGATGCCTACGACAATTTTGCCGAACTGATCCGCCGATTCCCGCAAAGCAAATATGTCGCTGATGCCCAATTGCGCATGATTGCGCTTAAAAACAATCTGGCGATGCATGAAGTCCATGTCGCACGTTTTTATATGAAACGTAAAGCTTATGTTGCAGCCATTAACAGGGCTTCTACGGTCGTTGATAAATACCAACGCACCCCTGCCGTGCCCTTTGCGTTGCAAATCATGCAGGAAGCCTACGCTAAACTGGAGCTGCCGGATCTGGAAAAAGACACCACCCGAGTCTACGAGCTGAACTATCCGAATGGCCCGCCGATACCCGAGCATAAAGACTCGACCCTCTCGCACAAGGTGTGGGATTTTATCGGTTTGGAGAAATAGGATTTAGAAAAGAAGGCGAAAGACAAAGGGCGCAGGGCGAAAGGAGTGCAATAACTTTCTTAGCCTTTAGCCCTTCGTCTTTCGCCTCAATACAAATCCACCGGATCGACATCCAGCGACCAGCGCACTTTTTTCGCCTGCTTGAGTTTTTCAATCTTCGGCATCAACACATCAAGCAACGCATGCAACTCCGGTCGCTTGCCGCTTTGAAATAGTAATTGGTAGCGGTAAAGCCCCGCACGTCTAGCCATTGGCGCGGCAACCGGTCCTAAAATCTGAGTATGCCCTTTGCTGTGTTCGTGTGCCAACTCGACAACCGCATGCAAAAACAATTTGGGCATCTCGGCATCAACTGCCTGCACTCTTAATAACGCCTGATGGCTGAACGGCGGCAATGCCGCCTCTTTGCGTTCAGCCAACATAGTCCGGGCAAAGCTGTTATAGCCCTGAGAGATCAACGCTGTTAACAAAGGGTGCTCCGGTTGCCGGGTTTGCATGATGACCTTGCCGGGTTTTTCGGCACGTCCGGCGCGACCTGAAACCTGCACAATCATTTGCGCCAGTTTTTCGGGGGCATGAAAATCGATGCTGAACAGGCCGCTGTCCACATCCAATATCGCCACCAGCGTCACATTGGGGAAGTGGTGGCCTTTGGCCAGCATTTGTGTCCCTAAGATAATATCCACTTTACCCTGATTGATTTGCTGCAAATAATTTTCCAACGAACCTTTACGTTGGGTGGAGTCCCGATCCAGTCGCACTATGGTTTTATCGGCAAACAATTCCGCCAGCACTTTTTCCACCCGCTCGGTACCTAGCCCCAACGGCGTTAATTCCCCGATTTTGCAGGCCGGGCATTGCCTGATCAAACGCTGTTCCTGTCCGCAATGATGGCACCGCAACATTGCTTCATCATAATGAATCACCAGATTGGCATCGCAACGCTGGCAACGCGCCACCCAGCCGCAACCGTGACAAATCAGCGTAGGCGCAAAGCCGCGCCGGTTTAAGAACAATAACACCTGCTCGTTTTTTTCCAGAGTTCTGCGCATCTCCGCAACCAACATTTCGGACAGCCCTTCCTGCATCCTCTTGTTTCGGATGTCTAACAGCTGCAACACTGGCGCTATCGCATTGCCCGCCCTTTCCGGCAGATGCAGCAGGCGGTAACGTTTGTTATCGACGTTATGCAGGCTTTCCAGCGCAGGCGTCGCAGAGCCCAGCAACACCGGAATATTTAACAGCTTGCCGCGCATCACGGCGACATCCCGTGCTGAAAAACGAAAGCCTTCTTGTTGCTTGAAGGAGCTGTCATGCTCTTCATCGAGAATAATCAGGCCGGGATTTGCTAGCGGCGTAAACAGCGCCGACCGGGTGCCCAATAAAATAGAACATTCGCCCCGCTGCATGGCAAGCCAGGCGCAGGCCCGCTGCCGATCAGTCAATTTGGAATGCGAAATGGCGATACTGACCGTAAACCGGTGCCTGAACCGGTCTTCAAGCTGGGGCGTTAGGGTAATTTCCGGTAACAGCACCAATACCTGCTGCCCCCGTTCCAGCACGGTACGGATAATCTGCATATACACTTCGGTCTTGCCGCTGCCGGTCACGCCTTCCAACAAGAAAACGCCGAACTGCCCCAGACTGTCGCATACTGCCGTTATCGCCGCTTGCTGTGGCGGATTGCAATGCAGGGCATCGTTCCTGATGATGGAGTTAACGCTCGAATTTATCCGCAACTCCGCTACGGCAGGCTGTAGCAGTTGCCTGTCCAACAACTGTTTTACCGCAGTGCGCCAGTTTGAATTCCATGTCGAGAGTTCCGCTTCAGACAGGCTACCAGGATGCGCCTGGAATTTTTCCAGCACACTTTTTTGTTTGGGCGTCCGCTTCAATAGTTCGCTATCGATCGCCTTGCCAGCCTCCGTCAAGACATAGCGTTTTTCTGATTGAACAACCGCCGCTTTGCCCTGGCGCAACGCCACCGGAAATGCCGCGCTGAAAACTTCTCCCAACGGGTGATGATAATAGCGGCTGGCCCAATGTAGCAGCGCCAAGTCTTTTTTCGATAATAACGGCGTTTCGTCCAATATCCGTTCGACACGTTTTAATTTGCCGATGTCTAACTCACTATGCTCGACACACTCAACCAGGAAGGCGATTTTTTTAGTTTTTCCAAAAGGCACCTCTAGGCGGATGCCCGGTTTGATCTGGCTCATATCAACCTGTTCAGGAGCGAGATAATCAAATAATCGATGAACAGGCAGCGCAATGGCCACCCTGAAAATCAGCTCATTTTTGTTTTGCAACTTAGCCATAGGGTTTGAGTTATTTTTGATGTAAGAAGGCTAAGTGATTATACGGTTTAGACTATTTGAGTTACCCACAGAATCTGTGGATAACTTTGTGGATAGATAGTTTATAGCAACGCTTACCGACGGTTTTTATTACAGTTTTGTTAATCTGGACAGTTTTTATGCATAAATAATTTTTATTTATATTTCAATTGCTTATTGTTTTTACACAGTAAAAACAGGCTGCTCTGGCGCGGCTATTTTAATTTGACTTAACGCAAAGCTAATTTGTGGATTAGTTCACAAATTTAGCGAGACATTCATCAAAACAGCCTTGCTATTTATCGAGGCTTAATAAACTTAATCGTCATCCGGTCGCTTTCACCGATAGCCTGATATTTTTTTCTGTCTTTATCCTTAAGCTTTAAAGCCGGCGGCAACGTCCAGGCGCCTTCGGGATAATCCTTGGTGTCTTTGCTATTGGCATTGATTTCGGATTTGGCTAAAAACTCAAAGCCCGCGTTCCTTGCCAGTGCAATCACATAGTCCTCGCTGACGTAGCCGGATGCGGCTTTGGTATCCTGCTGTTTTAAGATTGAATTTCTATGCTCCACAATGCCTAAAATCCCACCGGGCTTTAAGGCCTTATACATTGCATTGAACACGGCGGCGGCCTGATCGTTTTTCATCCAGTTATGCACATTGCGAAACGTTAACACCCGGTCAGCCGATCCGTCTGGGGCGATCTGTAACAAAAGCGGTGGCTGCAACACGGTCAGCTCGACTTTCCCATAAACCTTCGGCTGACTTTTTATCTTGTTAACAAAGTCATGCAGGTTCTTTTTAAAATAAGGCTGTTCGGCATCGGCCGAGAAATGCGCAGCAACCAGTTTGCCGCGGTTTTTTAGATAAGGCGCAAGGATTTCCGTGTACCAGCCTTCGCCCGGCCAGACTTCGACGACCGTCATATTATCCTTAACCTCGAAAAATTCTAGTGTTTGCTGCGGATGCCGATATTTATCCCGATGCTTATGCTCTACCGAGCGCTGTTTCCCGGCGATTGCCTGATGCAAAGAGCCTGCTTTTTCTTGCGCCTGAGCGGACGAAAAACTGCCAGCCAGCAACAACGCCAATAAAATTTTTTTCATGATATTCATCCAATGGTTAATTTTTTGTGTGGAAAGCGGGTGCGATTAAAAATCGCGGTAGGATGGATCACTTGTAAGGCGGATTCGCGCTAGCAATCCGCCATGATCGGGATGATCAAACTGACCCCTGCTCGGAACTTATCCAAGTGGGGTGGGTATGCCCGATTGTTTGTGTTCGTTTATTCTCGATATTGTGCGTCGCCTAAGAGCGCCTACTTTTGGTGATTGGCGGTTTGCTGTCGCGAAACCGCCCTACGCCTACGCCGCTACAACCGTATTAAGGTACGCACAGCGTACCCTACGGTTTTTTATAATTCCAGATTTGCAGCAGGCTTAAGGTTGCCAGCATTAAAAAGGCCAGCAATGTCCATTCCGGCATACTGAATCCCAGCAGTGTCCAGTCCACCTTAGCGCAATCCCCGGTGCCGCTGAGCATCAGCTTGACCGTTTCGAATAACGGGAAGTTTTGCAGCACATACTCCAGGCCGGGGCCGCATTCCGGAACCTTATCGGGCGGCAAGTGCTGTATCCAGACGTGCCGGGTTGAAATCGCCGCGCCGCACAAAGCCGTTGCCATACCTGAGATAGCATAAGCCGTAACGCCGGACTGCCCCGGATTATGGATGGCGGCGCTTAGAAAAACCAGACCGGTCAGCAAAATGGCGATACGCTGGGAAATGCACAAAGGGCAAGGATCGAGGCCGCCGACAAATTGGAAATAAGCGCCCATCGACAGCAAGCTTACGCAACCCAGGAAGCCCAGGAAAAACCAAATTCGGGAATTAAATCTTAACAAGTTCAACATGATTAACTGCCTTTATAAGAAGTCCTGTAGGGTACGCTGTGCGTACCATTCCTAACCCTGCCGCAAGGCTGGCAAGGTACGCACAGCGTACCCTACAGGACTGGATAATTACTGAGCTTTATTGCTCAAAAACTCACTCATATCTTCATTATGTACACGATGATAGATTTCCTCTACGGGCAGCGTTAGGCCAATAGACTCAAAAGTAATGTCATCGCCTAAAAAGTAATGTTTCGGTAGCCAAGCCTCACTGCGCCGGATGATTTGAATATCAACATAGTCCTGTTCAATCAGGACATATTCCTGCAAACTGGGAATGTTGATATAAGACATCAATTTAATGGTTTCATCGGTTTTACGGGTTGATTTTGACAACACTTCCACAAGTATCAGCGGCGATTGTGTGTAGTAGGGCTGGGTTTCATCAAAATGGCAATCGACAAGCACATCGGGATAAAAGAAATTCGCCCCCGCCTTAACCTTCATATCCGAGCCGAACGGTTCGCAAGGCGAGTTTATTAAATGATTTCCAAATTTGCTGTAAATATTTCCAGAAATTCGCTGATGATTGGCACTCGCACCGGCCATCGCAACAACACAACCCTCAATCAGTTCATGCTTCACAGCACTGACTAACTCGCCTTGTAGATACTCTTCTTCACTCATCAAGTGGGTATTTTTTACATGTAACACGGTTTATACCTCCCCTAAGCCGAAACGGCTTTTAGCTTTTATTAGCACTTAGGGATGCGGAAACCACCAAAATACCCGTCATACAGTTTCTTTACAATGGTTTGATGTAATTATTCACACTAAATTGGTATGTTTGTGATTTCTGAATCCCTTACCGACCCAATCCATCGGCTATTTCCCCAGCGGCTGATTATTGACCAGCCTATACAGCCCATCCAGCACCAGTGAATTCGGGCTGACCATGCCGATAATCTTGTTATTTTCAATGACTGGCGCCCTGACCAGATTATAATTGGCAAACAAACGCGAGCAATAGCGGATGTCCATATCAGGATGCACCGAAATCACCGGCTTGCTCATGATCTCATAAACGTTGACCCGATCCGGCGCACGGTCTTTGGCCAGCACATGGCGGGCGATGTCGCCGGAATTGATCATGCCGTATTCGTCATCATCATGGCGCTTGTTGACGATCAGCACCGAGGTTTTAGACGCTTTCATCTTAAGCAGCGCATCGCTTATGGTGGCAATGCCGTCAATGGTGGCGAATTCGGTTTTCATGACGTCTCTGACTCGAATTACAATGCGTGGCGCGATCATAGCTTGCCCTCAAGTTCTTGGGTTAATTGTTCAACCTGATGCATGACGCCGACGGCATCTTCAACATCAATCTGAATGGCAATGCCGGTGCCGGGTTTGCTGTCGAATTGGGCGACCTTGGCGATGGCTTCCAGAATATGCCGACTGAGATGTTCTTCGACCAACAGCAGCAGAACATCACGCTGGGTTTCCAAGGCTAGGCCGAAAAAAGTTTTCGACTGTTTCATGCCCTCGCCGCGCGCATTACTGACGACGGTTGCGCCTTTAGCGCCGTTTTCACGCGCGGTATCAAGCACCAGGTCAGTTTTGTCATCTTCGACAAAGGCGATAATTAATTTGAAATGCATGGTGTTCCTCAGGGTTTGGATAAAAGGCCGCCTTTGTTACGCCATTGTGCAATTTGTGCGTAACCTAAAACAGCGATAATGGGAAATAAGCTGGCAAAGGCAATCAAGCCAAAGCCATCCAGTAACGGGTTGCGGCCGGGAATGGTAGAGGCCAAGCCCAATCCCAATGCGGTAACCAATGGCACGGTAACGGTTGACGTCGTGACCCCGCCCGAGTCATAGGCCAAACCGATGATGGCTTTGGGCGCAAACAGGGTTTGTATCAGCACGACGATATAACCGACGACAATGTAATAATAAAGCTCCGTTCCGGTCACAATCCGGTAAGCGCCCAAGGCAATACCGAAAGCGACGCCGATGGAAACCGCGATGCGCAACCCCCAAGCACGGATAGTGCCGCCGGAAATCTGTTCGGCTTTCCAGGCAACAGCAAGCAAAGACGGCTCGGCCAGCGTAGTGGCAAAACCGATGCTGGCGGCAAACACATACACCCAGAAATAAGCTTGCCAACTTACATCTTGTTCGCCGGGATTAATGCCTAAAAACTCCGGCGTGGTCAGCTGGGCCGCCATCAGCTTACCCAGCGGAAACAACGCCATTTCCAAACCTTCCAGAAAAAACGCAATGCCGAGCAAAACATAGATAAAGCCGATTAGCATTTTTTTAGGATGTGCCAGCGGTTTGCGGATCACCAGCAACTGGAAGCCGATAATAATAGCGGCGATCGGCAAAATATCCCGACAGGTAGACAGCAGAACTAGCGAAAATTGACTTATCCAGTCCATCATTTCAGTATCCCGTAAACCATCACAAAAATAATGGGTGTTAATGACGCAAAAGCGATCAATCCAAAACCGTCAATCATCGGATTGCGGCCTTTAATGGCAGTAGCCAAGCCGACACCCAGCGCAGTCACCAGCGGAACGGTAATGGTAGACGTAGTAACGCCACCGGAATCGTAGGCGATGCCGATGATTTCAGGGGGGGCGAACGGCGTCATGGCAATCACTCCGCAATACCCGCCGATAATCAGGTAATACAAAGGCCAGCCCCGGATAATCCGCAATACGCCGACCAAAATGGCAAATCCGACCGACAGCGCAACGGTAAGACGTAGCCCCAACGCGTAGCTGTCTTTAGCGTCGTCGGTTGGCCCGATAATACCGGCTTTAGAGGCAATGTTTGCTGCTTCCTGGGCAATGGCGATCAGCGCCGGTTCCGCCACCGTGGTGCCAAAGCCCAGGCAAAAGGCAAAAACCAGCAGCCAGAACAAACTGCCTTTGCGGGCAAACGCATAAGCCATCGACTCGCCAATCGGGAACAGGCTTTGCTCAAGTCCTTGAATGAACAAGGTAAGACCGAGAACAACACAAAGGGTGCCGGCGATTAAACTGCCGACATCGGGAATAGGTTGGCGGATAATTAAAACCTGAAAGACCAAAACAACCGCAAGGATAGGCAGCAAATCCAAAAAACTGCCGAACAGTTGCTTAATAAAAGGGTTTTTAAACATTCAGTTTTTATTTTGGATTCATTAACGATGAATGCGATTATCGCTGTAAATCCAGCCGCGTAACAGCTATTTAATGATAAATAGAGGGTTCATTATTTTTAATGACCTTTTTGGGCGTGCCCGTCGTCCTGAGTCATTTTTCGAAGGGTTCTTAGTTTTCATATTTCTGGAAATGGAGTCATCTGGGTCGGCTGAATAAGGCCGCTATCTAATTAAGCCATGTTATTTAACGCGCTAAAATAGGTCATATGACACACTTTTATTAAAAATACAGTCTCGATAAAGGCTTAGGGTGCTCGCAATAAATAATCCCCCTAACTTATCATTCCCAGGCTGGAGCGCGGGAACGATGCAGAGTGGGGGTGTTATTTATTCAGAGTTACCTTATAACTCAGTAGTTTGGGTTGAAAAAAGAGGCAATTCAACCTACGCCACTACACCACTTATGCGGATAGCCCCCTATCACTTTTTATAGTGATAACGCCCTATTTCTGGAAACGGAGTCATATGTGTCGGCTGAATAAAGCCGTTATCTAATTAAACTGTGTTATTTAACACACTAAAATAGGTCATATGACACACTTTTATTAAAAATACAGCCCCGGTAAAAGCTTATCGTCCATTCAGGGCAAGCGAATTAAAATAATAAGCATAGGAATTGACCTGCAATTAAACAGTAAGTAATTGATTTTAATTGATTAAAAAGTAAAGTGCGGTAGATTTGATAGTCAGCATTGCCGTGGACTTGGTTACTTGGCATGCAACGTGCTTCTTATTTAGCAGTCACCTAACAATTATAAAAATTAAAACGATGAAAAAATACTTACTATTAATGGGAATGATGTATTTAGGCTGCGGCGTTGCAGCCGAGCCAGTGAAGACTGATACCAAGCAAAGCGTTAACAAAAAAAAGGCTCCCGCAGACAAATCCAAAGCAGTGATGGCCGATATGACGATAACCGAAAAAATAAAGCCCACCGCCAAGGAACGATACCGACTGCCGACGACTACGGAAAGCGTCACTAGCGAAAAAATAGAGAACACCATCAATGCGATGAATGCCGAGGATACGATTAAATACCTGCCCAGTATTCAAGTGCGCAAACGCTATATAGGCGACACTAATGCGCCGGTGGGCTGGCGTACTTCGGGTACGAGTGCCAGTGCTCGTGGTTTGATTTATGCCGATGGCATTCTGCTGTCTTCGTTGCTGGGCAATAACAACGGTAACACCGGATCGCCGCGCTGGAATATGGTGTCGCCCTCGGAAATTGAACGGGTCGATGTCATGTACGGGCCGTTTTCGGCTGCGTATGCAGGTAATTCGATCGGCGGCGTGATTGACATCACTACGAAGATGCCGGAAAAATTTGAGGCCGGCGCGGATGTCAAATCGACTTGGCAGGATTACGGCTTCTATGGCAAGAAGAAGACCTTCGACAGCCAGGAATATTCTTTCAATGTCGGCGATCGTTACAAGGACTTATCATTTCGTTTTGATGTGAGTCATCTGGATAGCCATAGCCAGCCTATATCCTTTGTGAATCCTTTAGCAAATACATACACAGCAAAGGGAGGGAGGACTGCTGCTCAGAATGAAGCTATAGCTCTGGCTGCTGCAACGTCGGTAACAGGATCCGTTGCCAACTTGAATCCGTTTGGTGTTCCCGCGCAAGTGCTGGGTGAGTCGGCGCTTAATCATACGGTACAGGACAATTTCAAATGGAAGCTGGGTTATGATATCACCCCGACCATTCATGCGGCGTATACGTTGGGACTATGGCAAAATGATGCTAACGCAGGATTTAACAGCTTTTTGCGCAATAAGAATACGGGCGCTATAGTGGACAGCGGTGACGTTAATATTGGTGGAAAAGTCTATACGGCACGTTTCGCAGAAACCAGAGCCGAACAAATGCATTGGTCACATGGCATGAACCTTAAATCCGATGCCGGCGGGGTATTCGATTGGGATTTAGCGGGCAGCGTGGTCGAATACGGCACGGATCTTAGCAGGACGTCGACACAAAAGCCTGCGGAAGCGGCCAACAACGGCGCTGGCACAGTCAACAGCCTGACCGGAACGGGCTGGCATACCGCAGATGCCAAGGGTATCTGGCGCCCCGGCGTCGATTTGCTGGGCAAGCATGAGATCAGCTTTGGCTTTCACCATGATTTATATAACCTAGATAACCCGGTTTATACCGTTACCAACTGGCAAAGCAGCGATGGCGGCAGTATCTTAACTAATTCGCAAGGCAAAACCCAAACCGAAGGCTATTGGCTACAGGACGCCTGGGATTTCAATAAAAAATGGAATTTGACTTTGGGCGGACGACTGGAAAGCTGGCAGGCATATGGTGGCTATAATGCGACTACCCTCAGCTCGAAGAATCAACCGGAACGTAATGAGCTGGAGTTTTCGCCCAAGGCCAAGCTGACCTGGAAGCCTTTAGACCGTGTACAAACAGGCTTAGCCATCGGCCAGGCCTATCGCTTTCCTACTGTGACCGAACTATTTCAATCAACAATCACAACTGGGACTCCAAGATCCAGCTTCTTTGGAAATCCCAATCTCAAGCCTGAAGAAGCACTGTCCTCTGAGCTTTCAGGAGAATATTTTCTGGATCAAGGCAAATTGCGGCTTAGCTTATTTCAGGAACGCGTGAAAGATGCTATTTTCAGTCAAACTAACATTTTGGTTGACGGAACTACTGCTTCCTATGCTCAAAATGTCGGAGAAACCCAAACTTACGGTGTCGAATTTGCAGGTGAGGCCAGTGATGTGGGTATACGGGGTCTTGATTTTTCCGGTAACGCCACCTGGGCTGATTCCAGAATCACCGAGAACGCTGCGTTAGATGCTGCTGTCGCCCCTTCCAAGGCCAACCCCAATGCCACTCAGCCTTCAACCGGCAAACGCCAACCCAGGGTTCCCGAGTGGCGAGCCAGTGCAACCATTGCCTATCGTCCGATTGACAAGTTAACCACTTCGGTAAGTGGCCGTTACAGCAGCCCGCAATTTAGCCAATTGAATAACAGCGACATCAATCCAGAGACGTTTGCATCCGGGGGCAACGCATACTTCATTGTCGATTTACGCGCCAAATATCAAATCACCAAGCAGGTCAGCGCTTCGGCAGGTATTGATAATGTCAATAATCAAGAGGTCTGGTTATTCCATCCTTTCCCATCACGCACCTATTTTGCTCAGTTAAAGTATAATTATTAAAAGTTAATAATTTCCAAGAGTAAACAAAAAGCCGAACTTGTTAAGAGTCCGGCTTTACTGCATAAAGACTGAAAGTTATTTTTTCTTCCCTATCCGGTTTTCTTTTTATAATTCAGCTCGACTTTTTAATTCGGTGTATTTCATGAAATCCCTAACTTCTTTTCTATTTATTGCCGCGCTGGCAGTCTCCGGCTGCGCCAATGACGCGACTGTAAAACCCGCAGACGCTGCCAAACAACACGCACATCATCACGCTAAAGAAACAAAAGGCGCTTGCGCCGATGCCAGCGCATCGCCCTCAAACAAATGCGCCGAAACGATAAGCGCCGCTTTTGACGGCAAGGGTGTGCTGTGGATTACCTGGGTAAATAATGACCATGTTTATGTGCAAGCATCGGACGACAAGGGGCTAAGCTTCTCCGCGCCGGTGCTGGTCAATTCCGTCGCCGAAAAAATAGAAGCCAAAGGCGAAAACCGTCCGAAAATAAAGCTGGATGCCAAGGGTGCTATTTATTTAACCTG
The DNA here is from genome assembly GCA_038922535.1 of Methylobacter sp. Lineage (GTDB taxonomy): Bacteria > Pseudomonadota > Gammaproteobacteria > Methylococcales > Methylomonadaceae > Methylobacter_A. The sequence continues at coordinate 20,589 of JBCKWO010000021.1, forward strand.
GACGCTGAAGCTGGAAGGCCGCCATAAAAGTCATATCCGCTTTAGCAGATCAACTGACGGCGGCGAGCATTTTTCCGCTCCGGTTACCGTCAACGATAATTTTGACATCATCGGCCATGGCTTTGACAGCATGGCGGTCGGTAAAAACGGCGAGATATTTATTGCCTGGCTGGATGCGCGCGACGTTGAAGCGGCAAAAAAAGCCGGTCAGCCATTTGAAGGATCTTCCTTGTATTACAGTTGGTCTGACGATGGCGGCCAGCATTTTTACCCCAATAAAAGAATCGCCACCCAGTCCTGTCAGTGCTGCCGACTGGATACGGCGATAGCGCCGGACAACACGCCGGTCATTACCTGGCGGCATGTTTTCGAAGGTGGCATCCGCGATCATGCGTTGGTTAAGTTCAACGACTGGAATACCCCCGGTGACACCCACCGTTTAGGTCAGGATAACTGGAAAATCGATGCTTGCCCGCATCACGGCCCCGGCCTGTCCATTTCCGATTCTGGCATCTATCACGCGGTATGGTTTAGCGGTTCCCCCACCAGCCAAGGTTTGTTTTATGCTTACTCGACCGATGCCGGACGACATTTTTCCGCGCCGGTCAACTTCGGCAAGGCAGGTACAGGCCATCCGCATGTGCTGGCTTTAGGTTCACGGGTCAATGTGGTTTGGCAGGAGTTCGACGGCGCTAACAATGTTATTAAACTAATGAAGTCTGCCGACGACGGTAAAAGTTGGTCTAAGCCTGAAGTGATCGCCCAGACTGCACAGTCCGGCGATCAGCCCTTTCTGGTCAGTGACGGGCAGAAGATGTATCTTTCCTGGAAAACCCAGCAGCAGGATTATCAATTAAGAGCTATTGGCGAGTAGGTGCGATAATAACCTGGTTTTCTCGTTCCCACGCGCTGCGTCCCGTGTTTTCACAGCCTATGTTTTCGGGCGTAGCGCGTCACTGCCATTAAGTTAAGCTAAAAATAATTATGGTTAATGTCGTGGGCGCGAATTTATTCGCGCTTTCTAAGCTTATACGGCGCGAATAAATTCGCGCCCACAATATATAAATCCTTAACTTAATGGCAGTGACGCAGCGCATGGGAACGAGGTAGCGGCTACCAACAGTAGGCGCTTTTAGGCGAAGCCGCTACAATATTTTTGTTTCAAGCCGAAACCGAATTTTGATAGCTTAAAAAATATAACAACCATCAAGGCGGCTTGGCCGACCGGAATTTAACTCCTTTGGATGACGAGATGAGTCTGATAGTGCAAGAAAAGCGATCATTATTGTCAGCCTTAACCGGCGAAGGACGTCCACGCGTTATGGGTGGGTTATTATTGACGTTGGTGCTGTTGTTGCACCTATGGGTGGGGCTTTGGCTGTTGAAGCCAGCCGAGCCAACCAAAACTTTATCGATGGTGGTCATGGAAGTGTCTTTGGTTTCTGCGCCGGTTCAGCAAGCTCCGGTTACCCCGCCAGCGCCACCCGCACCACCAAAACCTGAGCCGACGCTTAAACAGCCTGCTAAAAAGCCGGTCGTAAAAAAAATGCCGGCTATTCCTAAGCAGGCGGAACTGCCAAAGCCGCAGGCTGTTGCTGAGGAAAAGCCATCGTTTCCTAACCCCGCGCCGGTTTCAGCGCCGCAAGCCGTCAGTCGGCCTGCTCCCGCTGTCGTTAGCTATGAGCTGAAAATCAGCACTGGCGTCATTCCGTTGGAACGCATTCCGCCCAAGTATCCTGCGCGTGCGGCCAATCGACATATTGAGGGCTGGGTTAAAATCGAATTTACGATTACCACGAGCGGAACCGTTAAAGATGCTGTCGTTGTCGAGGCGGAACCGGCAGAGGTTTTTGACGAGGCAGCGCTGAAAGCCATTGGTCAATGGCTGTTTAAAGAAAAAATAGTGAATGGTGTGGCGGTTGAGCAGCGTGCTGTTCAGACCTTGCAATTTAAATTAACGAGATAATAGTTTGCCGGAAATACCGATTCTCGCTGCTGCTAGAACCGGCTTATTTCGGCCTGTAGGGGCAATCCCTTGTGGTTGCCCTAAACGCCCCTATATTTATTTTGAATAACTAAAAAAGGAGATATTAATGCCCTACCATATTGAGCCGAAAATCATCATCGACGGTACCTTATACACACTGCTGATTTTTTCGGTGGCCACCTGGACGGTGATGCTTTTTAAGATCTGGGAGTTTACCAAAAACAGTTATCAGAACCGGCGTTTTCATGCGGCGTTCTGGGAGGCAGCCGATCTGGCACAAGCCGAGGCGTTACCTGAAGAGACAGTTGTAGGCCCACAGGCCAGAATCGCACAGCAGGGCTTTGTCTGGCTCAATGAAAGTCGGCTTTCCGACCGCAAACACCTTAAATATTGCGGCTCCCCGGCTGATTTGCTGGAACAATCGCTGCTAGAGCAAATGCAGCGTGAGCAACATCGGATGGAAAGTGGCCTGACCATGCTCGCCAGCATCGGCAGCACCGCGCCGTTCGTCGGCTTGTTCGGCACGGTGTTGGGCATCATGCATGCGATGCATGAAATTACCGCAAGCGGTTCAACCAGCCTGGATGTGGTGGCGGGGCCTATCGGCGATGCGTTGGTCGCCACGGCAATCGGTATTGCCGTGGCGGTGCCTGCAGTGTTAGCTTATAACTTTTTCTTGCGCAGGGTCAAACAGCAACGCGCCGGCTTGGAAAATTTTGTCGCCAGTTTTATGCACATCGTCTTCAGTTCAGACGCCAAGGATAAGGCATAGCCATGGCCTTTAAACCGCAATCGGAAAGTGCTGAAGCAATGAGCGAGATCAACGTCACGCCGTTGGTTGACGTGATGCTGGTGTTGGTGATTATCTTACTGGTGACCGCGCCGTTGCTGACCCAATCGGTGCATGTGACCTTGCCGAAAACCGCAGAGACCACGGCGAACATCAAAGATCAACCGCTACAGCTAGGCATCAATGTGCAGGGAGCCATAACGCTGAACAAGCTGCCCATGGCCGATCTGGCTGCATTGGAATCGGCGTTGAAAGCTGAGCTGTTAAAAAATCCTGAAATCGGCCTGCATTTATACGCCGACCAAGACGTCGTTTATGCAAAAGTCGCCGAAGTCATGGCGACTGTGCAGCATTCAGGGCTCGCTAAAATAGCGTTCGTGACCGAGAAGCAGTAATCTGATGGCGTTGACCCTGCGCTGTGCGGGATACATGCCGAACTATGATGTGCTGCACTAAATTGGTCTATTCAACACTTAGGAATGTGCACGAAATAAAGTTAACAAATGAGTATTATCGAGTAGTGTGTGGGCGACTTCAGTCGCCCCCACAGATGCTCAAGTTATTTCGTGCGCGTTCCTTACTCGCTGCGAGACAGGAGTCGAGCAGTCCCCAGAAGCCTTGGTTTCGCTACGGTTGTCATTACTCTTTTCGGTTATTTCCTTTCAGATAACTGGTTTTAGCCCATGCTGGGCACGACTAGGTCGTGGGCAGGTCGCCTAGTGTACCGTCCCTGGCCGATCAGTTTTCGAAACATCACGACGAGCAGCTCACATACGACACTCCACCGACCTCAAAGAACTCAGACGGTTTCAGCCTATAGTATTTCTCCTCCACGTCCTTAGCCTGCTCGGCGTAGGGCTGGGTCATGACTTCCTGCAGCTCTCGAATGAGAGAATAGTTCCCCGCGCTCGCTTGGCTGTACGCTGGCACAAGGAACCACTCGCGCAAACTGTATTTTGGATTGACGAGTTTCATCTGCCTAGAGAGCTCCTCACGGGAGCGGGGCTGCGCAGTATTCGCGTCGGTCGCGCTGGCGTTGTCGTTTCCGATCAGCGATTTCCATTGTGTGAGCCACTCTGACCAGCGCTTGTTCATCTCTTCGGAGTCCTTGTAGAAGCTTCTTTTGAGTGGGCCAATGTCGTCAGGTAGCGTCGAGAGCTCGCGGAAGAAGAGGGTGTAATCGACAGGCGTTTGCAGCATGAGCGAAGCAAGCTCACTGAACAAGGCCGCGTGAAAAGTGCCCAGTCCAAGTTTGGCCGCCCACATCTGCTCCATTTGCGCTTGCATCACGTTCGAAAAGCCACTTCGAATCTCGTCGAGCTGTCGCAGGGTGTCCTGATTCGACGTCAGCAACGGCCGCAACGCCGTGCAAAACATGTGGAAGTTGCGTTCCGCTGCCACGGGCTGGTTCAGGAACGCAAAGTGCTCTCCGCCACCCGTCCAGGGCTGGTAGTGTGGGTTGAACACCTCGCAGAATCCGAATGGACCGTAGTCGAGTGTGAAGCCACCGGCCGCGCAGTTGTCGCTGTTGAAGTTGCCTTGGCAGTAGCCGACGCGGATCCAGTTCGCCACCAGCGAGGTCAGGCGGCTGCGGAACTCGCGCGCGAGCAACAGCACTTTTTCGGCGGTGCTTAGCTTCTGGTCGATGACGTCACTGTACTCACGAGCGATCAAGTGCAACACAAGCTGCTCGAGTTCCTCCAGCGCTTTCGGGTGTTCCTGCTTGCGGGCACGGCGACCGAAGAGCTCGAGTTGGCCGACCCGAATGAACGACGGTGCGACGCGCGTCGAGATGGCGACGGCCTCCGATATAAGCCTGTCGGGATCCTGCGAGCGCGAGCCCTCCGAGTACCACGGCCGTTTGACCTGCTCCGTTTTCGACACGTACAAACTCAGCGAGCGTGACGTTGGCACGCCGAGCGCGTGCATGTGCTCTTGTGCCAGGAACTCGCGGACACTCGAGCGCAGGACGGCGCGACCGTCCGCGCCACGGCAGTAGGGCGTGCGGCCACCACCTTTGAGCTGCATTTCCCAGCGTTGACCGTTGATGACAGCCTCAAGCACGGAAACTGCGCGACCGTCGCCGTAGCCGTTGCCAGTTTGAAACGGGCACTGCTGGGTGTATTCGGTGCCGAAGATGGAAAGTGCGTATCCACACGCCCAACCGACCTTGCGCATCGGCTCCGGAACCTGCGAGAGGTCGCCGGAAAACATGCGGACGAAGTCGGACGACTGTGCCATGCTGTCGGCGAAGCCAAGTTCGCGAAAAAGGTTAAGGCTGTGCGCGACGTACTCGGGGTCTTTGATGGGCGTGGGATTGACGGGGACATAGTGGCCGGTGAAGACTTGTCGCGGCGCGTGGTCGACGCCGTTTGCTGTCGCCTCAGGATCGCAGTTGAGCGTGTCCATGAGCGAGTAGCTTGCCAACTTGGCGAGATCGGCTAGCGTCGCGACGGTTGCGTAGGTTTCCTGGGATAGTCGATTTGTCATGGGGCACCTCTAAAAAATACAGATTTCATTCCAACTGATGGAACGCTTGCAGGGATTGCGCAGGTTATTTTGCGAAAGTCGATGCCTATGAGGCTCAATAGGTCGGCATCGTGCCGTCGACTTGCTGAGCCCAGGCATGGACGCCGCCTTCCAGATTGATAATTTGAGTAAAACCCTGCTGTTCTAAAAATAACCCGACTTGCCTGCTGCGCACACCGTGGTGGCAGATGCAGACGATAGTCTGCGCAACGTCCAGTTCGAACAGTTTGCCGGGGATGGTATGCATCGGGATATTAAACGACCCGTTAATATGACAGGTCTGAAATTCCCACGGCTCACGTACGTCGAGTAATACGGGTTTCTCGCGCGCTGCATTCGCGAGCCATGCGGCCAGTTTTGGTGTAGTCAAGTTTTGCATTGTTAGTGTCCTCTTCGCGGATAAAGAAAGAGCAAGCCGCTTGCCGGGGCTACCCCGACCCAATAGACTTCTTTCTTCGGATTTTGGCTTTTGCGCAGTATACCCATCAAAACACTCCTGCCGCATGCGCCTGTTCGTCGGCATGGTACGAGCTGCGCACCAGCGGGCCCG
>JBCKWO010000022.1:0-26014 GCA_038922535.1 Methylobacter sp.
GGCCACCGTCGTCGGGCCCGCAATGCTCACCAGGATGCCTTCAGCATTCGGCTCAGGGTTGAGCGGATCGGTGCTGCTGTTATCCACGATCGTCGTGGTTGTGCCCGAGTACGACACAGATGAATAATTCTCTGCAAGAGAGTAGCCAGACACATTGATGGCATACGCTTCATTGTTGTCAGCGTACACATCATCCAGTATCTCAGCCGTAAAAATTTGGCCAAGTTGTACAGTCAAATTCGACTGAGGCTGGTAATCAACACCTAATGTGGCGGGTGCGTTACCTTGGGGGCCAAAAGTGATCGTAAGAGTACCGCCAGGAATCGTATTTAACCCCACAGGCAGGGCAACGTAATAAGCAATTTCGCCCTCTAAGATTGGCCCTTGAGCAAGGGTGTATTCACCCTCAATCTCGCTAGGAATGACACGTACGACTTCAATCGCTAACTGGGGCAGTGGAGGTGGAGGCTCTGGAGTCGGTTCCACAGGAATCTCCTCAACTGGGGGAACCACCGCATCAGCAGCAACAGTATCATCAGGTTTCAAAATCAACACCTCCATCGGCGGCGCAACCGCTCCGGTAATGCCCGTAGTTTCAAAGCCGCTGTCTGGCGTCATGGCAGGGGCAAGATAATCAACCTGAACAAAAGTATGACCGGTGTTGCCGTCACCCGTCCCACCTGCGGCTGGTTCACCACCTGCAGCTGTCGCCGGCAAAAGGCTCGGATCGAAATTTTCGTCTTTGGCTAACGCTTCTTGTAATTTGGCAACGTCATCTTGCTGTGCTTGCTGTGTGCTTTGACCTGGTGCCTCTTGGCTACCGCTTGTATCAGAAACGGGGGCTAACATGTCCTCATTAAGAGCCACGACCGAACCGCCAGCTAAATCCATTTGGGTGCCGTTGGAAAAGGCAATGGATATGGTGGTTCCGGCTGAGTTGCCGGTCGTGATCGTATCGGTAGACGAGACATGGTCTCCTACCTGTAGCGTTCTTACATTGCCATTAACGTCTGTCGCTGTGACATTGCCTGATACGGATTTTACTATGCCTGTGATTGCCATAATGCTCACCCTTTAAGGAGTTTATTGATGATTATTTATCCCATAACGTGGGATAGGTTTTTTGTTCTTTGCCGATTTTGTTAGAATTTTTTCACAAATTTATCTGGATTTCTATTGTACTTAGGTACTAAATACGTGTTTTTTTGGTGTTGATCATTGTTTTGTTATGGTTTTTCAAGGAACTTCAGCCAGCATGGTCATTGTCAAGGCATGTCGATTAACTCGGGCAGGATTACTGAGCAAGTGGGTAGTTCTGTAGGCCGGAATAAGCCGGTTCGAGCGACAGCGAGAATCGGTGTTTCCGGCAGACGCCACCCGAATTCGCCGGAAACGCCACCTCGCGCTACGCGCTTGGATGGTCTTATTCCGGCCTACCCACCAATCCTATAACGATTATTTAAGAAAGATGTCTATTATTCATCGCTCTGCACATCGAAGATCAGCGTTTGTAAATCCAGTGACGCGACGCCATAGAGTATCGATGTGTAGGTTACCGGGTCTGCGTCGGTGGTGGTGACGCTCACCTGGGTATCTTCGCCAAGATGGGTTATAGACAGAGAAAGATAATCGCTGAGTATGTTGGCTTGTTCATCAACCAAGAGGTCATTGAGACTTAACGTCTCTCTGTCCTGTCCATCAGGTGCCGGTTGTTGTGTTTGATTTTCTGTCATTTTCCTGTTTCCTCATCATCAAGATGATTGATTTTTCTGTATCAGAGAGCGGTTTCGTAATTTATCAAGCAGCCCTGTAGGGTACGCTGTACGTACCTTATTGAGTTTGTTACGTAATTGAAAAATGGTACGCGCAGCGTACCCTACATGACTGTCACAGGGATCTCGCTCAGTGGGCAGGTGATCACAGTATAGTGAATCTTTATTATTTTGGAATTGTACTAAGGTACTAAGGAGACCGGGGAATAGAGCCATATATCAAGATTCGGTTCTGGCTTGAAACAAAAGCCCTGTAGCCCTGTAGGGTACGCTGTGCGTACCTTATTGAGCTTGTTACGTAATTGAAAAATGGTACGCGCAGCGTACCCTACATGACTTTTAAAAAGGGGGATTGAGGGGGATTTATTTGAACAAATCTCCCCTAACCCCTCGGCAACCGCTCCCTGCGTTGCTCTACCTCCTGCATCCATGCAGTCGTCTTTTTCAAAGGGGGACTGAACACTTACGTCGGAAAACCTATTTTTAATTTAAAAATGGCTTTATAAGGTATCGATTAATCGTATATGATAGATGTCGAAAGGTAATGTCCCTTTCGATCATTAATTTTCAGACAATGCCTGAAAATCACACCAAAACACTTCATAGGATTATGATGAATTTAATCAAAAAAGCAGTACTTACTTCTATTATGGCTATCTCTTTTGGCGCAAGTAACGTTGCTTTCGCTGAAGATGCAAAAGCCACTGAAGCTATTGCACATATTGAAGCAGCTATAGCTGAAATCGGCAAACACGATTTTAATGCCGCTTATTTACATGAGAAAGCAGCGCGTACCGCTTCTGATGAAATCGTAGGTAACGAAGCTGCTGTAAAACAAGGGCTCGAAAGCCTTATTAAAGCGCAAATAATCGGTAAAAGTGCCGATGAAGAAAAAGCGATTGCTGAGTTAAACAAAGCATTAGGCTTTTACAAGTCAATCTAATCATTAGATCCGACTTTTATTTAAGCCAGGGTTAACGATGTTGGCCCTGGCTTCTCAACAACCCTCGTTCAATCTTTTACACAGCCTAATCCGGCACACGTAAAAGCTCCTCCTGTCTGCATGCCTCAACACCCGCCACTGTCCTGTTATTTATGTCCGCTTTGTGCTGCTTCATTGCAAGTTAATCCATCGGCTAAAAGCTATGTTTGCGTCAATAATCATCACTTTGATCTTGCCAAGGAAGGTTATTTAAATCTTCTGCCGGTGCAGTTCAAATGCTCTGCGGAACCGGGTGACAACAAGCCCATGATGCAAGCCAGACGCGAGTTCTTGGAAGCCGAGCATTATGAACCGCTAACCAACGCAGTGGTGATGCTGGTCGATGCTAACCCGCCCAAACAGCTGCTGGACCTGGGCTGCGGTGAGGGTTACTACAGCCGTAAAATTGAAACCTGCTGCACCCATCCGATAGAATTACACGGCATCGACATCGCCAAATTCGCCGTCATTGCCGCCGCTAAAAAACAACCCAACGCCCGGTTTATAGTCGCCAGCTCAAATCGCTTGCCTTATGTCGCCGAGTACTTTGATTTTGTGCTTAGGGTATTTGCCCCGTCGAATGACGATGAACTCAAGCGAGTGTTAAAACCGGCAGGACTTTTGCTGACCGTGACGCCAGGCCCACGGCATTTATGGCAATTGAAACAATTCATCTATGCCAAGGTGAATGAACATGCCATGGAGTGCGCGGTGCCGCAAGGCTTTGAGCGTATCGACAGTCAACGTATCCGTTATAAAATCTCCCCGGATTCCCAGCAAAGAATGGCTCTGCTGCAAATGACGCCTTTTGCGTGGCGAGCTGATGAAAGCGTCCAACTAGCCATTAAAAAAGCCGAAGAACTCGAAATAGAAACTGATTTTATTTTGACGTTGTCTATGAAAACTGCAAGTTAAGGTCTTTGACGTGATACTACGGAAAGATCAATCACTTAATCTGCAAGTCCGGCGGCGGCTCGACTTAGGTAACTCGCAAAGAAATAATCTACACACGAGACCTTCCAGGTTTTAAAAACCTGGAAGGTCTAACTCGCTTACCGTACCGCCTTGGTTCTCAAGAAGCGTTATTGATTAGCTTCACGATAGGTGGTTTATCCTGATTAGCAAGATGTTTCAGCCAGCGCCAAAATGGCTGTCATTTCGGCAGGGATTCCAACTTAAACGGGGAAACTGACAGATAACATCCCTCACAGGGAAGGTTATCTGTCCCGGTTTAAGTGGATAGCCAGTTGTCGTTTTAAGGTAAAGATAGACGTTTGATCGAGCGAGATACCAAGGTTGTATCGATAGAGGTCATCTGTCACAATAACGCCCACATAGTGACTCAATAAAGGACAGTTCCATGGCTGAGATAACTGAAGTACCTAGCCCTTTTTGCGGTATTGGCACGGATGACCTAATTATTCAGGTTGACGGTGTATCGATTAAGGTACTTAAAAACGGCTGCGCGGTTAATACGCCTGCTTTTGAACAAGCTATTACCGATACCCGGCCTAGAGTTGATGGACAGGAGGTCAGCCTGGCCGTGGCCGTGGCAAAGGCTGCTGCCTTGTTAAAAAACACCAATCAACCGGTTATCGGCGGCTGCGCGACCGATGTCAACGGAATGCGGGCGTTGCTGGCATTGGCTGATCGTAGCGGCGCGGTGGTCGATAATATGAATTTTACCGGCGCACGGAACAATTTTCTGGCCTTGCAGGATTCCGGTTGGATGAATACGACGCTGGCGGAAGTCAAAAACCGTTGTGATTTGCTGCTGGTGGTTGGAACCGATCTGGAAAGTTTCTCGCCGCGCTTTTTTGAGCGTTATCTATGGAATGAAGAAGCCATGTTTCTGGACGATACCGGCAAACGTGAGGTTATCTATTTGGGTAAAGCGCCTTCCGGTACGGCATCGACTTCACCTCATGGCCAAAAAGCTTTGGTAAGCGAATGTTCAAACGAAGATTTGCCGGAGGTGGTCGCCGTATTGCGAGCGTTGGTTAAAGGCAATTCGATTCGGGCCGATTCAGTCGGTGGCATTGCGGTTGCTGATTTACAGGCTATTGCCGATAAGTTAAAAGCGGCCAGTTATAGCGTAGTGACCTGGTCGGCTGGTACGTTGGCTTACCGTCAAGCCGAATTGACGGTGCAGACCCTTTCTGAAATGGTTAAGGATATTAACGATCGGAATACGCGTAGCTCCGGTTTGCCGTTAGGCGGAAAAGAAGGCGACCAAACGGCTAATCAGGTTTGCGGTTGGACGACCGGTTATCCGGCGCGTACCCGTTTTTCCAGCGGCTTTCCTGAATACGATCCTTTTTTGAATGATACCAATGCCTTGCTGGCCAATGGCGAAGCCGATGCTTTAGTCTGGGTGCAGGCGTTTAATGCTAAAGCCGTGCCGCCGGTAACCGCTTTGCCGACTATTGTGGTGGGGCGCTCCGGAATGACCTTTGCCAAAGAGCCGGCTGTATTTATTCCGGTCGGTACGCCGGGTATCGACCATGTCGGGCATACTTATCGCATGGATAGCGTGGTTGCGATACGACTGAAAAAATTACGCGAATCCGGCCTGCCCAGTACGTCTGACGTGCTTAACGCCATTGAACAAGCTTTGTATCTGTAGGTCGGGTTAGCGTAGCGTACCAACAGTAGGCGCTTTTAGGCGACCCGACATTTATTTGCCGCTTCGATGTGTCGGGTTACGCTACGCTAACCTGACCTACAATGCTGCACTCATTACATCCATGTAATTCGGAAAATATAGTATGTTGATAAAGTTAACAGGTGGAGCGGTCTATGATCCTGCCAGTGGGATTGATGGCGAAAAACAGGATATTTATATTCAGGACGGGCGTATCGTCAACAAGCCTGTCGGCGATTTTAAAGTCGATAAAGACTACGATTTAGCCGGCAAGATAGTGATGTCCGGCGCGATTGATATGCACACGCATATTGGCGGCGGCAAGGGTAATATCGCCAGGCTCTTGATGCCGGAAGACCATCGTACCGACCCGGTCGCGCGTACCGATATTACCCGTTCCGGTTGCGGACACGCCATGCCCAGCACCTTTTTGACCGGTTATCGTTATGCGGAAATGGGTTATACCGCCGGTTTTGAACCCGCGATACTGCCGGTTAACGCGCGTCAGGCACATATGGAAATGGCCGATATTCCGATTCTGGATAAAGGCGGGTACGTCATGCTGGGCAGTGATGATTATTTACTGCGCATGTTGACTGCGAAGAAAGATCAGAAAGCTATTAATGATTATGTGGCCTGGACGATGCAAGCCGCTAAAGCCATTGGCGTTAAAGTCGTTAATCCCGGCGGTATCAGTGCATTCAAATTCAACCAGCGCAAACTGGAGCTGGATGAACAAAACAGTCATTATGGCGTCACTCCGCGTGATATTTTGCAAGTGCTGGCAACTGCCGTTAAAGAAATCGGCGTTCCAAAACCGCTGCATGTCCACGGTTGTAATCTGGGTGTTCCGGGAAATATGCAAACCACGCTGGATACCATTCAGGGCATAGGCGGCTTGCCGATGCATTTAACTCATATTCAGTTCCATAGTTACGGCACTGAAGGCGATTTCAAGTTTTCTTCAGGCGCGGCGCAGATTGCCGAAGCCGTCAACAAGAATAAAAATATCACGATTGATGTCGGGCAGATCCTGTTTGGCCAAACCGTAACAGCGTCCGGCGACACCATGAGGCAACATGCCAATCATAAATATGCCAGCCCGAATAAATGGGTGACCATGGATATTGAATGCGATTCGGGTTGTGGCGTGGTGCCGTTTAAATACAAGGATCAGGATTTTGTCAATGCCTTGCAATGGGCAATAGGCCTTGAGACCTTCCTGCTGGTTGACGATCCTTGGCGTATTTTTCTGACCACGGATCATCCGAATGGTGCGCCGTTTACCAGTTACCCGCACTTGATACGCTTGTTAATGGACAGAAGCTTTCGTAATGAGGTGTTATCAACCATTAATCCCCAAGCCCAAAAAATGACCACGCTGGCATCTATCGACCGCGAATACAGTTTGCAGGAAATTGCGATTATGACCCGCGCTGGTGCGGCCAAATTAATCGGCTTGCAAGATCGCGGCGGATTGAGCGCCGGTAATTGGGCGGATATTACCGTTTATACCGACAACGCCGATCGGCAGAAGATGTTTGAGAAACCGGATTATGTGTTCAAGGACGGTGATCTGGTGGTGGTTGACGGTAAGGTTGTTCATACCAAATGGGGTACGACTCATGTTGTTAAACCTGACTGGGATGCCTCGATAGAAAAGGATTTGCAGAAATATTTTGATCGATTCCTGACCATGAAACTCGGTAACTTTAAAATCAGTGATGATGAAATAACGGAGGATGGACGCGGCAGTTTGACCGTGCATCCGCTTAAAGGCGATGTGGCATGATTGTTTTGGGCGTTGAGCAATGACAACATTGGCTTTTGATACTTACGCGTATATTCGCAAGCTGAAAGAATCGGGTATAACCGAGGAACAGGCGCGGGCACAAGTGGAGGCGCTGAGTTTGGCACTTGAGCAATTCCAATCCGAAATTCACTTGTCCGAGTCCGCTACCAAACAGGATCTTAGAGAGGTCGAATTGAAGCTGGAGCTAAAAATTGCCGAGACTAAATCCGAATTGATACGCTGGATTGTCGGAGCCGGATTTTTACAAGCGGCCTTGATTGCCGCATTATTAATTAAACTGAGCGCTGGAATATGATTATTAACGGTGTAACCATAGACGCAACCTTTGCCGAAGCTTTCCCGATGAAAGCGACTCGCGCCATCATCACTGCACAAAATGCAAAATGGGCGATGATTTCTGCCCAAGCCATGACTGGTTTTGCCACTTCGGTGATTGCCTGTGGTTGTGAGGCAGGGATTGAGCGGGTTCTTGACCCTTCCGAAACCCCCGATGGTCGTCCCGGTGTGTCTATCATGATTTTTGCGATGGGCGGCAAAGGCCTGGCCAAGCAGCTTGAAACCAGGGCGGGACAGTGCGTATTGACCTCGCCGACTTCGGCTTTGTTTGCAGGCATTGATGGCGGAACCCGCATTGCGTTGGGCAAAAACCTGCGTTATTTTGGCGACGGCTTCCAAGTGTCCAAGCTGATCGACGGCAAACGTTACTGGCGTATTCCGGTCATGGACGGCGAGTTCTTAACTGAAGCCACAACCGGGCAAGTCGATGCCATCGGCGGCGGCAACTTTTTAGTGCTGGCCGAATCGCAACCGCAAGCCTTGGCGGCCTGCGAGGCGGCGATTGAGGAAATGCGCAAAATCCCCAATGTGATCATGCCTTTCCCTGGCGGCGTGGTGCGTTCCGGCTCCAAGGTTGGTTCAAAATATGCGGTATTGGGCGCGTCAACCAACGATGCGTTTTGTCCGACTTTAAAGGGCATGACTAAAACCGATCTGTCGCTGGAAATCGAATCGGTCATGGAAATCGTTATCGATGGTCTAAGCAAAGAAGATATTGATAAAGTCATGCGCGTGGGCATTCAGGCAGTTTGCGATTTGGGTGCGAAAAACGGCATCAAACGCATTAGTGCGGGTAATTACGGTGGTAAGTTAGGGCCGTTCCATTTCCACTTACAGGAGATTATGGCATGAGCGCTTTAACCTTTACGCTAAAACAGCAGCCGGATCAGCGCGTGGATATGTCGCCGCTGGTTTGTCAGAAACTGGCTAATCTGCCGCTGACTGAAATTGCCGCGCTGACCTTGCAGAATGGCAAACGTAGCATCAGGGTAGATTCGTTATTTAGCATGACGGGTGATGATGCGCAAAACATCGTAATTAAAAACAGTTTTGGTAAGCTTGATTTTATCGGCAAAGAACTGGATGGCGGACGCATAACGGTTGAAGGCGATGCCGGTGCCTATCTTGCGTTGGGTATGAAATCCGGCGAGATTGAAGTGTCGGGCAATGTCGGGCTTTATGCGGCCTGCGAAATGAAGAAAGGCTTGCTGAGCATTAACGGTAATGCCGGGGACTTTTTGGGTGCGGCCTTGCCCGGCAACAAAATTGGCATGAAAGGCGGAACCATTCTGGTTAAAGGTAATGTCGGCGAACGCACTGGCGATCACATGCGTCGCGGCAATATCCTGGTTGAAGGTAATGCGGGTGATTATTGCGGCTCCAGAATGACGGCGGGTACTATTGCAGTCATGGGCCAGACCGGCAGGCATTTGGGTTTTGCAATGCGCCGTGGCACGTTATTGTTATGGAACCAACCGCAGGCGTCGGCAAGGTTTAATGATTGCGGTGCACATACCTTGGCGTTTTTACCGATATTATTCGCCTCATTTAAAAAGTTTAATTCCAAATTTGCCGATAGTTCTGAGGCCTTTAACCGGGTACAGCGTTATGCAGGGGATATGTCGGAAATGGGCCGTGGCGAGATTTTGGTTAAAATAGGATAAAGAGGAGTCGACAAAATAAGGGCGCTATTAATTTAGCGCCCTTGAAAGTCTAAAAAACATTTTCTGTGTCACACGTCATAATATAGAAACCTACCCTGTGTTTTCCATTGTAACAAACAAAAAAAACCCCGCTAGAGAAAACCCTAGCAGGGTATATTTGGTGCCGATGGCCGGATTTGAACCGGCACAACTTACGTCACCACCCCCTCAAGATGGCGTGTCTACCAATTTCACCACATCGGCTAAAACATGATAGTAAAGCGACTATTCAATGCTCACTATTTTAATTATTTTTTACAACATCTTTATTACTGGTTACTTTTTCTCAGCTGGAACAGCAACAGGAATTTCTTCCGATTTAATATCAGCTGCTGGAGCGACGCCATCAATGGCTTTTGCCCCACTCACATCAGGCATACCCAGCGTATCCTGCTCAACCTTGGGAGCGTTCATTAAATCATAAGCCACGCCCTGCTTACTGTTTAACACGGCAAGCCCCAAGCTGGTCATAAAAAACAAAGTCGCCAGAATTGCTGTGGATCGAGACAAAAATGATGCCGCACCTTGGGCTCCAAAAACAGAACCTGAAGAACCCGTACCAAAAGCCGCGCCTGCATCAGCTCCTTTGCCTTGCTGCATTAATACTAATCCAACAACCCCTAAGCCCAACAGCACATGAATAACAATAATTACTTGATACATGAAAATTTCAACTACTCTAAATTGAATGATAAATCTTTAAAAAGGATTCCGCATCCAACGAAGCCCCACCAATTAAACCGCCGTCAATATCCGGCATGGCAAACAAACCTAAGGCATTATCCGGCTTAGCACTGCCGCCATATAAAATTTGTATTTTATCGGCAATAGCCTGATCTTTAGCAGCAATATACTGCCTTATGTACCGATGAACGTCCTGAGCCTGCTCATCAGTTGCCGTTTTTCCTGTGCCTATAGCCCAAACCGGTTCATAGGCGATGACTGCCTTACCAAAAGCCGCTATACCCGCTAAATTAATAACCGCATCAAGCTGAGCATCAATCACTGCAAAGGTCTGGTCTTGCTCGCGTTGCTCCAGCGTTTCACCTACGCACAAAATGGGAATAATATGTTGCTCTTGCGCCTGACAAAAACGTGCCGCTACCGATTCGTCAGTATCGCCGTAATAACTGCGTCTTTCGGAGTGTCCGACAAGAGCATATTTACAATTGAATTCACTCAGCATTGCCGCTGAAATTTCCCCGGTAAAAGCGCCTGAAGATTTATCTGCAACGTTTTGTGCGCCCAATGCTAATGTGGTGCCCTTAACTAATTCACTTATTCTGGGCAAATGCACATAAGGCACACAGATAGCAATATCCGCAATATCCGCACCTAACCCGGCAATGATGCCTTTTGCAAGCAACTCAGCACTGGCAAGAGTTCCATTCATCTTCCAATTTCCCACAACTAGAGACCGCCGCATCACCACTCCTCACATAGAATAAAACTGGCTATAGTATATATTAATAGCCCCAAATTCAAGCTCCCATTGCTTTCTTAACCTCATCGGCTATTTGGTGCGCATAATTTCTAACCAAATCTTCCTGTTGCCCTTCTACCATGACCCGAATTAATGGCTCTGTTCCCGAAGCCCTCAGCAACACCCGCCCGGTGTCTCCCAGCTTTTTCTCGATTGCTTTCACTGCTTTTTGAATGCCGTCATCTTCAGCCGGATTTATTTTTTTGTTGGTTTTTATGTTTACCAGAACTTGCGGGTATTTTTGCATGCCGGACTTTAATTCATGTAAACTTTTACCACTATTTTGCATTTCCGCCATGATCTGCAAGGCGGCAATAATGCCATCACCCGTTGTCGTCCTATCCAGACAAATAATATGACCTGAATTTTCGCCGCCTAAAATACTCTTATGTTCCGTTAACATCTCCATGACGTACCGATCGCCCACATTGGCCCTGAGCAGATTAATCCCTAACTTCTTCAAGCCATGCTCCATACCCAGATTGCTCATCAACGTGCCTACGACCGGCCCAGACATCAAACCTTCATCCAATCTCGATTTGGCGATAATATAAATAAGTTCGTCGCCATCAACAATCTCGCCTTTATGGTCGACCATGACCAACCGATCTCCGTCGCCATCCAGAGCAATGCCGAAATCCGCACGATAGGCTAAAACAGTTGCCACCAACTTCTCAGGCCTGGTTGAGCCGCATTCATCATTGATATTAAGTCCATCCGGCTCCGCTCCAATCGTAACAACTTCCGCACCCACTTCGCTAAACACATGCGGAGCAATATGATAAGTTGCGCCGTGCGCACAATCGATGATGATGCGCATACCGCTGAAATCCAGCCGAGTCGGCACACTGGCCTTGCAAAATTCAATATAACGACCAGGAGCATCAACCAATCGTTTCGCCTTGCCTAATTTTGACGACTCCACCGTCGTCATCGGCGAATCCAGATGCCGCTCTATTTTTTGTTCTATGTCATCCGGTAATTTCGTTCCCTGTACCGAGAAAAACTTAACCCCATTATCATAATAAGGATTATGGGACGCACTTATGACGATGCCAGCTTGCGCCCTTAGCGTACGCGTTAAATAAGCAATGCCCGGCGTCGGCATAGGGCCTAGCAAGCGGGTATCAACTCCTGCGGCGGTTAGGCCGGCTTCCAATGCAGACTCAAACATATAGCCCGAAATACGCGTGTCTTTACCAACCAGAACAAAGCCATGCCCTTCGCTTGCAAACACCCGCCCGGCCGCCCAGCCCAATTTCAGGAAAAAATCTGCCGTTATGGGATGCTCACCCACCCTACCTCTGATACCATCAGTTCCAAAATATTTTTTTGCCACGATTCTAAGACCTAAAATAGATGAGAAGATAAACCGCTAAAGCGTAGCATTTACGCCATGGGCCTTTATATATCACATAAAAAAAGGAGAGGCATTACGCCTCTCCTTTAGTGTCAACTCAAAAAATTTTTAACTTTGTTCGGCAGTTCCGCCGATTGATTTCTCACTTTTCGTATCATCCTTGCTCTTGGCATCATCCGTTATGGCATCACCATGAGAAGGCGGCTTATCATCCCAGCCTTGCGGATCTCTTACCGGTTTACGAGCCATCAAATCCTCAATTTGAAACTTGTCGATGGTTTCATACTTCATCAGCGCTTCCGCCATAGCATGCAGAATATCCATATTTTCTTTCAGGATGGTTTCGGCACGTTCATAATTCCGATCAATGAAAGAACGAATCTCTTCATCAATGATATGAGAAGTCTCTTCGGCAACCGTTTTGTGTTGCGTCACCGACCGTCCCAGAAAAACCTCGCCTTCTTCTGCGCTGTATGACAATGGCCCTAGACGCTGAGAAAAGCCCCATTTAGTCACCATGTTTCTAGCTAATTCGGTAGCGCGCTCAATATCGTTGGACGCACCGGTACTCACTTGTTCCCTGCCAAAAACCACTTCCTCTGCGATACGTCCACCATACAAACTGGAAATCATACTGTCCAATTTTTGCTTGCTGGCGCTGTACTGATCCCGTTCAGGCAAAAACATGGTAATACCCAGCGCACGCCCTCTAGGCATAATACTAACCTTGTAAACAGGATCATGCTCAGGAACCAGCTTACCGACAATGGCATGCCCCGCTTCATGATAAGCCGTCATTTTCTTTTCTTTCTCGTTCATAACCATAGAAGTTCTTTCAACCCCCATGATCAATTTATCCTTGGCTTTTTCCAAATCTGACATATTGACGACGCGCTTATTCATTCTGGCGGCATATAAAGCGGCTTCATTAATCAAATTAGCCAAATCGGCTCCGGAAAACCCCGGCGTACCTTGCGCGATATATTTAACCTCAACATCATCATCAACTGGCACTTTTTTAATATGTACCGCAAGAATCTGCTCACGTCCCCTGACATCCGGCAGACCTACCTCTACCCGACGATCAAACCGGCCTGGACGCAATAAAGCCTTATCCAATATATCGGGACGGTTTGTTGCTGCAATGACAATAATACCTTCGTTACCCTCAAACCCATCCATTTCAACCAACAATTGGTTTAGCGTCTGTTCACGCTCGTCATTTCCACCACCCAAACCGGCACCGCGCTGACGACCCACTGCATCAATCTCATCAATAAAAATAATACAGGGTGCATGTTTTTTGGCTTGCTCAAACATGTCACGCACACGGGATGCGCCCACACCAACAAACATTTCAACAAAATCCGAACCGGAAATGGTGAAGAACGGCACTTTGGCCTCACCGGCAATCGCTCTAGCCAGCAAAGTCTTTCCTGTTCCAGGAGGCCCGATCATCAACGCGCCGCGAGGAATTTTGCCACCTAACTTCTGATATTTTGCCGGATCTTTAAGGAAATCGACCATTTCGACAACTTCATTTTTAGCTTCATCACAGCCAGCTACATCTGCAAAAGTCACTTTAATCTGGTCTTCCCCAAGCATACGGGCTTTGCTTTTACCAAAATTCATGGCACCGCGACCGCCCGCGCCACCGCCCTGCATTTGCCGCATAAAGAAAACCCACACCGCAATCAGCAACAACATCGGCCCGAAAGAAACCAGCAACTGCATCAGCATAGAAGGCTGCTCAGGTGGAACAGCCTTGATTTCAACGCCATTTGCCAACAAATCATCGACCATATGAGGATCAGAAGGCGCATAGGTTTTAAATATCTGACCACCCTGCATCTTGCCTTTGACGATATTGTCCTCAATCATCACCTGCTGAACCTGGCCTGCTTTAACCGATTCGATAAATTGCGAATAAGACATCGACGAATCAGCCCTGTCATTTTGCGGGCCAAAATTATTAAAAACGGACATCAATACCACTGCAATGACGACCCATAGAATTATATTTTTCATCATATCGTTCAATTTACACACCCTGGGCCTGAACGGCTCTCGATTTAAAAACTGAGTAATTATATCAGGAGTTAACTTTCCTGACTGTCGTTATTTATCTGAAACTCACCAGCACATGCGCCGCGCTAGTTTCCGACTGGCTAGCGGCATATACACCATCCATGGCGATAAAAACACAAATCCATCCTATCTGGCGCACCTCGTCCCACGTATATAAGGGCTACAACAGACTATTTAAAGCCTTTAGCTAAAATATAAACCTCATTACTCCTAGGCCTTGATGCTTTCGGCTTTCTGATGACCACTTTTGTAAAAGATTGCTGAATCTCCTTATGAAACTCTTCAAAGCCTGCCCCGTGAAATAATTTAACCAGAAATGCCCCCTCTTTTACCAACACAGCCTTGGCCGTATCCAAAGCCAACTCGCCCAAATATATTGAGCGGGGCTGGTCTACGCCCTTATTGCCGCTCATGTTGGGCGCCATATCCGACATCACCAGATTGATCGAAACGCCGCCAAGAGTAGCGAACAATTGATCCATGACGGTTTGCTCACGAAAATCCCCCTGGATAAAATCAACACCCTCCAGCGGATCCATCGGCAAAATATCCAGCGCAATAATCTTATTTTTTTTACCGACCATCTGCCGTGCAAACTGCGACCAACCACCCGGGGCAGCGCCCAAATCAACAACATTCATCTCTGGCTTAATCAGTTGGTCTTTCTCCTGAATTTCTTTCAATTTAAAAACCGCACGCGAACGATAACCCTGAGCTTGCGCCATTTTCACATACTCGTCATCAAAATGCTCCTGCATCCAACGACCGCTGCTTTTACTTCGTCCCATAATGATATTTTAGTGTAAAATTTGAACTTTTGATTTAGGAATAAAGAGTGAACTCTGCAGATAAGAAAAAACTCAGGGCCCAAGCGCACAGCTTAAAACCCGTCATTATGATTGGCCAATCAGGACTTACAGCCGCCGTGCTGGCAGAAATCGAATTGGCGCTTAACATTCACGAACTGATTAAAGTGCGCATTCGCGCCGAAAGGGAAGATCGTAAGCTGATCAGCGAGCTTATCCGCACGGACACCGGAGCCGAACTCATTCAAAGTATCGGACAAATTGCAGTTATTTACCGGTTAAACCCTGACAAATAAACGTAGGCACAAGGCACAAGGTTAAAGGACTTACCCCCTTGAACCTTGAACCTTGAACCTTGAACCTTGAACCTCAAACATACTCAATCGAAATAATTTCATAGTCGACATTGCCACCCGGCGCTTTTACCGTCACAACATCTTCAACTTCTTTGCCGATCAGGGCTCTGGCGATTGGCGAACCGATTGAAATACGTCCCTCCTTGATACTTGCCTCATCCTCGCCAACAATCTGATACGTCACTCTTCTCTCGGATTCAATATCCTCTATTTCCACCGTCGCACCAAACACCACCCTGCCATTGGCATCCACCTTAGTCACATCAATAATTTGCGCGTTGGACAGCTTGCCCTCAATTTCAGAAATGCGCCCTTCGGCAAAGCTTTGCTGCTCTTTCGCGGCATGATATTCGGCGTTTTCTTTCAAATCACCGTGCGCCCTC
The DNA here is from genome assembly GCA_038922535.1 of Methylobacter sp. Taxonomy (GTDB): domain Bacteria; phylum Pseudomonadota; class Gammaproteobacteria; order Methylococcales; family Methylomonadaceae; genus Methylobacter_A. The sequence goes on from JBCKWO010000022.1 coordinate 15,727, forward strand.
GCCGTGGCGATTGACGCAATGATGCGCGGACGCACAATGAACTTTAACTCTTCCAGTTCGGCACGTAATTTTTCCGCACCTTTAACGGTGAGAGGTACTTTATTCATTTTTTTAAAACTCCAGATAATTATTTTGTAGGCGAAAGACGAAGGGCAAAAATAGCCGCCCCGTTAACCTTTCGCCCTTGGCCTTAAATCAAGCTCTTATGCAAATCCTGCAAGCAATTCACATCACCTGCATCCAATTCACCCAGTGCGTAACAGGCCGCTCTTGCACCGGCCATAGTCGTGTAATAAGTTACCCGATGCTGCAAAGCCTCTCTGCGCATGGTAAACGAATCAGAAATAGCTTTTGTGCCTTCCGTCGTATTAATAATCAGTTGAATTTGATCGTTTTTAATCATATCAACCGTGTTAGGCCGACCTTCGTTAACCTTATAAACCACTTCGCAAGGGATGCCCGCGTCTTTAAGAAACTTTGCTGTGCCGCCGGTAGCGACAATTTCATATTTTTTATCGACCAGCATTCTGGCAATATCCGGCGCCTTGGCTTTGTCAGCATCACGAATACTGATCAGCACTTTACCGCTATGATTCAAGTTGACACCCGCAGCACGCTGAGACTTGGCAAATGCTTCACCGAAAGTTTTGCCCACGCCCATCACTTCACCGGTTGACTTCATTTCCGGCCCCAACAAAGGGTCAACGCCGGGAAATTTAACAAACGGAAACACCGCCTCTTTAACCGAATAGTAAGCGGGAATGCGCTCCTCGGTAATGCCTTGTTGCGCCAACGTTTGCCCGACCATGCACCGTGCCGCAATTTTAGCCAGCGGGTAACCAGTGGCCTTGGACACGAAAGGCGCAGTACGCGAAGCCCTCGGATTGACTTCAAGCACGTAAATATTCTCGCCCTGAATCGCAAACTGGGTATTCATCAAACCCACAACCCCCAGCGCTTTCGCCATTATGGTCACTTGTTCACGTAATTTATCCTGAAGCTCCGGCGCTAATTCATACGGCGGCAGCGAACATGCGGAGTCGCCTGAATGCACACCGGCCTGCTCAATGTGCTCCATCAAACCACCGATCAACACCTGCTCCCCGTCACAAATGGCATCAACGTCCATTTCGACCGCATCATCCAAGAAACGATCCAGCAACACCGGCGAATCATTAGACACACTGACCGCCTCTTTCATATAACGCTGCAAACCCTCTTCATTAAAGACGATTTCCATAGCTCGACCACCCAACACATAAGAAGGCCGAACGACTAAAGGATAACCCAGCTCTTTTGCCGCAATAATCGCCTGCTCAACGGAGCGAGCCGTGGCATTGGGCGGCTGCCTTAGACCCAGCCTTTCCAGCAGTTTTTTAAAGCGCTCACGATCTTCAGCCAAATCAATCGAGTCGGGCGAGGTGCCGATAATGGGCACGCCCGCCGCTTCCAATGCCCGTGCCAATTTCAACGGCGTCTGACCGCCATATTGCACAATCACGCCTTTGGGCTGCTCGATATGAACAATTTCCAGCACATCTTCCAACGTCAACGACTCAAAATACAATCGATCCGAGGTATCGAAATCGGTAGAAACCGTTTCAGGATTGCAATTGATCATGATAGTTTCATAGCCGTCTTCGCGCAAAGCCATTGCTGCATGCACACAGCAGTAATCGAACTCGATACCTTGCCCGATACGGTTAGGTCCGCCACCGAGAATAATGATTTTTTCCCTATCGGAAACCCGCGCCTCGCATTCTTGTTCATAAGTAGAATACAAATAAGCCGTGTCCGACGAAAATTCAGCGGCGCAAGAATCTATGCGCTTATAGACCGGGCGAATATTCTGTTTATGCCGCACATTGCGCACTTCAGACTCCGAGGTACCCAACAACTTGGCCAAGCGAATATCGGAAAAACCTTTGCGCTTTAATTGATAAAGTTCGCCTTCTTTCAACGTCGATAAGGTAAGAGTCGATAATGATTTTTCAGTAATAACCAAATCTTCAATCTGCGCTAAAAACCAGGGATCGATTTTACTGGCCTCATGCACCTCGTCCAGACTCATGCCGCTACGGAATGCATCCGCAACATAAAGTAAACGATCCGGCCCAGGATGACGCATTTCATACTGCATTTTTTCCTGGGCATCTTCCCTGCTCAAATCGATAATTTCATCAAGACCGCTGATGCCAATTTCCAGTCCGCGCAAGGCTTTTTGTAATGATTCCTGAAAAGTGCGGCCAATAGCCATGACTTCGCCGACCGACTTCATCTGTGTGGTCAAACGATCATCTGCTTGCGGGAATTTTTCAAAGGTAAATCGGGGTATCTTGACGACCACATAATCAATGGTCGGCTCAAACGATGCCGGTGTTGCGCCGCCGGTAATCTCGTTTTTCAATTCATCCAGCGTGTAACCTATCGCCAGTTTCGCTGCTACCTTAGCAATTGGAAAGCCGGTGGCCTTGGATGCCAACGCAGACGAACGCGATACGCGCGGATTCATCTCGATAACAACCATCCTGCCGTCTTTCGGATTGATCGCAACCTGCACATTGGAACCGCCGGTATCGACGCCGATCTCACGCAACACCGCCAGCGAGACGTTACGCAGAATTTGATATTCCTTATCGGATAAAGTTTGCGCCGGTGCCACGGTGATCGAATCGCCGGTATGCACACCCATCGGATCAAAGTTTTCAATCGAACAGACAATGATGCAGTTGTCCTTGGAGTCGCGCACCACTTCCATTTCATATTCTTTCCAACCCAGCAGCGATTCTTCAATCAACAGCTCGTTAGTTGGCGACAGATACAAGCCGCGCTCGCAGATTTCGACAAACTCTTCCTTGTTATAAGCAATACCGCCGCCGCTGCCGCCCATCGTAAACGAAGGCCGGATAACCGTCGGATAACCTACTTCCAACTGTGCCGCCAAGGCTTCTTCCATGGTATGCGCAGTTTTTGATTTGGCGACTTCATAACCGATTTTCCGCATCGCCTGGTTAAACAACCCACGGTCTTCGGCTTTGTTGATGGCTTCTTTGGTGGCACCGATCATCTCGACGCCATATTTTTCCAATACGCCGTGAGCATCAAGATCCAGTGCGCAATTCAACGCGGTTTGTCCGCCCATGGTCGGCAATATCGCATCGGGGCGTTCTTTGGCGATGATTTTTTCTACAGTTTGCCAGTCAATAGGCTCGATATAGGTTGCATCGGCCATATCCGGGTCGGTCATAATCGTTGCCGGATTGGAATTAACCAGAATAACGCGATAGCCTTCTTCCCGCAGCGCTTTACAGGCTTGGGTGCCGGAATAATCAAACTCGCAAGCTTGCCCGATAACAATGGGGCCTGCGCCTAATAGTAAAATGGATTTAATGTCGGTTCTTTTTGGCATTTTGCTCTTTAAAAGGGTTAAGATTTTCGTAACTATTCAGCGCGAAGCGCAATCTCATTAAACTCTTGATTCTCTAATTTCTCGGCATCGCTTAAGTCATCATCGTTTAAAAAACAATCAATCATCAAATACCACATCCTCATAAATATCATTCAGCCGCAAAACCGCATGATAATCCCTGCAATCAATCGCCAATAGTTCATCCGCTTCCAGCACTGCCGTTTGCCACTCTCCTTGGGGATCACGGACAAAATACTCAACCCGTATTTGATTGGCGCTAACCAATAAATAATAGCGCAGGCTAGGTATTTTTTGATAAGCCAGCCATTTTTCGCGGCGGTCGATATTTGCCGTGCCGGGCGACAGGACTTCGGCAATAAAACAAGGCTGTTGTTTGTGATACTCGCCATTATCTTGGGCATTGCAAACCAACATCACATCAGGATAATAATAAGCCTGTTGCTGCGCTATTTTCAGCTTCATATCGCTGGCAAACACGCCGCACATCCCACCACGCGCCGCCGCACGAAGCTGGAAAAACACATTTCCTACAATGCGATTATGCCGCTCGCTCGCCCCCGCCATCGCGTAAATTTGCCCTTCAACATATTCATGACGCATGTCGGCATTCAATTCAAATGCCAGATAATCCTGTTCAGTCAAAAAGTTAAGTTTTTGTAAGGCTGTCATTACCCCTCCTGATTTACCTTAAACGGAACTGCCCGATGCAATCAATCTAGTCTCGTTGCACATCAAATATTAACGAAAAATATTAATTAATCTTAATCATCTGCGTCGCCTCGGTAATTGCTCAAAGCACATGGAAGTGCTGAATACAGGAAATGCCTGGAGCATTTTCCTGCCTGCATTGCCTACATGGATGTAGGTACTTAGCGTGAGCAGGAGCGGAAGCTGCGGCTAGAGCCGCCTACTTTTGGTACCCTACTACACGCCTTCCATGACGTTATACTTTTGGCATCCACCTTCCATTTTCCTAACTACTGACACCCGATTTAGCATGATCCATCATCTCGATGAAATCATCGAACAACGATTCCACATCATGCGGACCTGGACTGGCTTCGGGGTGACCTTGAAAACTCATGGCCGGGCAATCCGTGCGCTTAATGCCCTGCAAGCTGCCGTCGAACAATGAGCGATAAGTCACTATGACATTATCAGGCAGACTGGCTTCATTAGCCGCAAAGCCGTGATTCTGACTGCTGATCATGACCCGACCTGTGGCAATTTCCTGAACCGGATGATTTGCGCCATGGTGACCGAACTTCATTTTCTCGGTTAAGCCACCACTGGCCAAAGCCAATAACTGATGCCCCAGACAAATACCGAACACCGGAATTTTCTTTTCCAGTATCGTCTTAATAGCCTCTATCGCATAAGTACAAGGCTCAGGGTCGCCGGGGCCATTAGATAAAAACACGCCATCGGGATTCATCGCCAATACCGTTTCAGCGGGTGTTGTTGCAGGCACAACCGTAACGCGGCAACCGCGATTGACTAACAACCTAAGGGTGTTGCGCTTAACGCCAAAATCATAAGCCACAACGTGCTTGCTTAGATTTTCGGCTTGCGTATAACCCTTTTCCAAACTCCAGATATTTTCAGTCCATTCATAAGACCGTGCGACCGTGACTTCCTTAGCCAGATCCATCCCCTTCAACCCCGGAAAGCCTTCAATGGCTTTTTTTGCGACATCCACATCAACCGAGTCGCCCGCCATAATACAGCCGCGTTGCGCACCTTTATCGCGTAAAATTCGGGTTAATTGCCGCGTGTCAATATCGGCAATAGCGACAACCTTATTATCGATCAAATACTGCTGCAAGGTTTTTTCGCTGCGCCAGTTACTGGCCAACAACGGCAAATCCCTGATCACCAGACCGCTGGCAAAAACACCGCAGGACTCATCATCTTCGCGGGTCGTCCCGACATTGCCGACATGAGGATACGTTAACGTCACAATTTGCCTGGCATAAGAAGGATCACTCAAAATCTCCTGATACCCAGTCATAGCCGTGTTAAAAACGACCTCACCCACGGAACATCCATCTGCACCAATGGCTACACCGTTAAAAACCGTCCCATCTTCCAAAACCAATAAAGCAGACCTAGTCAAACACGTCACCTCAAATGTGCAAAACGGGATGAACCCTTACGGACTCATCCCGTTGTAAAAAAACAAAACTGGGGTGATTTTACGAGATTATGCCGTTTGGGTCATTAACAATTTTTTAAAGCCCAAGACATCTTACAGATTCTGTTACAGTGAAGTACCCCGACCTGAAGGACGGAGCTTCCATCTTCACAGAGACAATGCGGAACGAGGGAATTATTTTGCCCCCATTGATTCTTTTTAGCAGCGCATTTAATTTGTATCTGACCCCAATTATTACCGTTTCATGGCGGATTGCTAACGCGAATCCGCCTTACGGCGTTAGACATCCTAATAGCGCTGGCTCCCAAGCTCCCGCTTGGGAACCCCAGTCCAGAAAGCCCTAGCTTTCTGTGTTTCAGGAAGCTGGAGCTTGGGAACCAGCAAACAAGCAAACAAGCAATGATGACCTCAGTCTACATAAAAATTATGTATCTTCCCAACCAAAATCTTCATCCCTTCCGGCACTTCCATCTCGGCCATTAAAACTGCGGACAGCTCATCATCCTCAAGCTCCAACAACTCAACAAACAACTCCCTTTCCCCCGAATCAGCAACCAAATACCCCGTTTCCAGATAACTATTCAATAAAAAATCCAGCTCCTTAGTCCCCCGCCGACATTGCCACTTTAACCGAGCCAGTTCGTCCATCAGCCCAGCTTTCTCTGCACTAACAGCTTTTTGGTTTCAGCAATAGCCTTAGCCGGATTCAAGCCCTTAGGACAGGTATCGGTGCAGTTCATAATGGTATGGCAACGGTACAATTTAAACGGGTCTTCCAGCTCATCCAGCCGCTCGCCGGTGTTTTCGTCGCGGCTATCGACCAGCCAGCGGTAGGCTTGCAGCAGAACCATAGGGCCCAGATAACGCTCGCTGCTCCACCAGTAACTGGGGCAACTGGCCGAGCAACAGCCGCACAGTACGCAGTCATATAAACCGTCCAGTTTTTTTCGGTCTTCTTTGCTTTGCAGGCGTTCGGTATCGGCGGGCGGCGGGGTTTGGGTTTGTATCCACGGTTTAATTGAGGTGTACTGGGCATAGAGATGGGTCATGTCCGGCACCAGATCTTTAATGACTTGTAAATGCGGCAACGGATAAATTTTGATGGTGTCGGGATAAGAGGCTATGGCTTTGGTGCAGGCCAGGGTGTTTTTGCCGTTGACGGTCATCGCGCAGGAGCCGCACACCCCTTCGCGACAGGAACGCCTAAAGGTTAAGCTGCTGTCGATTTCGTTTTTGATTTTGATGATGGCGTCCAGCACCATCGGGCCGCAGCTGTCCATATCCAGTTCGAATACATCGAGGCGCGGATTTTCGCCGGTATCGGGATCCCAGCGGTACACTTCAAAGCGGCGGATGTTGGTTGTCCCGGCAGGCGCTTTAAAGGTAAGTCCTTGACTTACAACCGAGTTTTTTGGCAGGGTAAATTCAGCCATTAGTACACTCTCTCTTTGGGTGGAATGACGTCGACTTCATCGGTTAAGGTGTACATGTGTACCGGCCTGTAATCGATTTTAACCTGATCGTCGATTAGCCAGGTCAAGGTATGTTTTAGCCAGTTTTCATCATCGCGCTTGGGGTAATCTTCCCGTGCATGGCCGCCCCGGCTCTCGGTGCGGTTGCCTGCCGCGTTGATCGCTACGATGGCTTGGCTCAGCAAATTATCCAGCTCCAGCGTTTCAACCAGGTCGGTATTCCAGATCAAGGATTGATCGGTCACTTTGACATCGGCAAAGGTTAAGTGAACTTCCCTCATCGCGTTAATGCCTTCGGTCAGCGTGGCGCCGGTTCTGAATACCGCCGCTTTGCTTTGCATGACTTTTTGCATGTCCAAACGAATATCGGCGGTGCTGCGACTGCCTTTGGCATGGCGGATTTTATCGAAGCGGGCGAGGGCTTTGTCGCAAGCATTGCTCGCCAAGGGTTTTTGCCTTGAGCCCGGTTTGATCAGTTCCGCACAGCGTATCGCAGCGGAACGACCGAATACCACCAGATCGAGCAGCGAGTTTGAGCCCAGCCGGTTTGCGCCATGCACGGAAACACAGGCCGCCTCGCCAATTGCCATTAAGCCCGGCACCACCGCATCGGGATTGTCGCCGTCCAAGGTGACCACTTCGGCTTTGTAATTGGTCGGAATGCCGCCCATATTGTAATGCACGGTCGGCAAAACGGGAATCGGCTGCTTGGTGACATCGACATTGGCAAAAATCCGCGAGGTTTCGGAAATACCCGGCAAGCGTTCGTGGATAATGGCCGGATCAAGATGCTCGATATGTAAATAGAGATGATCTTTCAGCGGGCCTACGCCGCGGCCTTCGCTGATTTCAATGGTCATCGCGCGGCTGACCACGTCGCGTGAAGCCAGATCCTTGGCGGATGGCGCATAGCGTTCCATGAAGCGTTCGCCTTCCGAATTGGTCAGATAACCGCCCTCGCCTCTTACGCCTTCGGTAATCAGACAGCCTGCGCCATATATGCCGGTCGGATGAAACTGGATGAACTCCATATCCTGTAACGGCAGCCCCGCGCGTAGAACCATCGCATTGCCGTCACCGGTAACGGTATGCGCCGAGGTGCAGGAAAAAAAGGTGCGCCCGTAACCGCCGGTCGCCAATACGGTCATCTGCGCTTTGAACAAATGCAACGTGCCGTCTTCCAGACGCCAAGCTAACACGCCGCGACATTCACCGTCTTCCATAATCAAATCCAGCGCAATGTATTCGATGAAGAATTCGGCGTTATGTTTTAACGCCTGCTGGTACAAGGTATGCAAAATGGCGTGACCGGTCTTGTCGGCCGCCGCGCAAGTGCGTTGCGCTTGGCCTTTGCCGAAATGCGTGGTCATGCCGCCGAACGCACGCTGATAGATTTTTCCATCGGCGGTACGCGAAAACGGCACGCCGTAATGTTCCAGCTCGATCACGGCGGGGATGGCTTCGCGGCACATGTATTCGATCGCGTCCTGATCGCCTAGCCAGTCGGAGCCTTTGACGGTGTCGTACATGTGAAAGCGCCAGTCGTCTTCGCCCATATTGCCCAGCGCCGCGCTGATGCCGCCTTGTGCGGCAACGGTATGGCTGCGGGTGGGGAATACTTTGGTAATGCAGGCAGTTTTAAGGCCTTTTTCTGCCATGCCCAAGGTAGCGCGCAGCCCCGCGCCGCCTGCGCCAACGACCACCACATCGTAAGTATGTTCAATAATTTTATAGTCTGCGGACATGAGTTACCCTATCGATACAATGCGAAACACGGACAGCAAAGCCGCAATCGCCAAAAACAAGAAAGCCAGATTGGCGACCCAGATTGAAATGATCTTGGGGCCTTCAGCGGCGACATAATCTTCAATCACCACCTGTAAACCCAACGCGGCATGATAGAAAACGGCGATAATCCAAGCCACGATGCAGACGCTGTTAACCGGCGATGCCAGCCAGTCTACGGTCTGTTGATAGGGAGCGGTCAAACTCAAACCCATAAAGTAGATCAGCCAAAAAGACAACGGAATCAGCGCCACGGCGGTGACACGCTGCATCCACCAGTGGCCGGTTCCGCTTTTGGCAGAACCTAGCCCCTTAACCCTGGATAAAGGCGTTCTATAGTCCATAATATCCCCACACGAAAGTCATTAAAGTTAGCACCAACGAAGCCGCCAGTTCAATCATCGCGTAGCGGTTTAGCGTATCGAGTTCGAAGCTGTTGCCAGTATCCCAAATCAAATGGCGGACACCGTGGCACAGGTGAAAAAACAGCGCGTAAACAAAGCCCCAGCACACCAGCTTGAACAGCCATAGATTCATTACCGCCTGCATGGCGGCGTATGAATCCGCGCCGCCGACCAGCGCCGAAACAACATAAACGAATAAGATCAAACCGGCGGTGAGCATGATGCCGGTCATCCGGTGGGTGATGGAAATAATACCGGTTAAAGGCAGTTTGTAGACTTGCAAATGCGGGGATGTGGGTCTGTTCGTGTTTATCGCCATAGTGTTATCCAGTGGTTGTGTTTAGCCAATGAGCTGCCAACAAAAGTCGGCGCAATGGCCGTTCTGTTGCCAAACGCCATAGCAGTTAAAGTCAGTCGGGGCATGTTGTACCATAGTTTATAGATGCCCGCTGAAGTTAATAAACCCGAGTTTATAGCCTGTGCATCACTCGGATTTTTCTTTGACATTTGCTTTTGCGCCAGTCGGCCCAAAGAAAGACACAGGGTGTAAAAATAACCGCGTCCTGCCTCCTTCCCTCGCTGCATAAGTATCTACACAAGTTCTCCTAGGAATATGGCATGATGCAGTATGATTTTAAAAAACACTGGCGGGCGTAGACCCGCGCCTCATCAGGCGACATCAACAATTGGTACTTGAACATATGAATTCAAGCGAACACCTGAGTGCAGGGTTGAAAGCGTTGCCTAATAAAATCAGCAGCTTCGCTAGCACCCAAGCGGCTTGGCGATTCTACGCGAATGAATCGGTCAGCTTGTCGAACCTTCAAGAACCGCTGACCGCCGCAGCGCATGAGGGTATCGCCAATCATTGCAGTCAGTACGCCTTATGTGTTCATGACTGGTCGCGGCTGAGTTACAAACACTTAAATAAAACAGATACCTACGCCGTCACGCATGAAACGGATGTGGGTTATGACCTGCAAACCAGTCTGATCGTGAGTGACCAGACCGGGCAGCCGCTAGCGCCGGTGGCGCAACGGCT